>CAIYZW010000880.1 GCA_903930725.1 uncultured Bacteroidota bacterium | reverse complement strand
GAATAAGATGGCTGATAGGGCAATCCCATTTAAAATTATCGTCACCACCGACAGTCCAAGCAGCAAAATGGCCCCTGTTTTATTTATTGAATTTTTCGACGTTTCAGCCACCGAGAATAGGATAATGGCCATCACACCAATGAGCAGCAGATTAAAAATCAGAAGAAATTCTCTGTCGTTATAAGGATCTTTGCCAGTATAGATTACAGCAATAAGATAAATAACGAGTGTTAAAAGCACCAATGGTGTGAATACTTTGGCAATTACCGGAGATACTTTATTTACAAGTTGCGGATTTGTGCGGACAAGATAAGTTCCAACAATTGGTAAGGAGGCAAGTCCCCAAATCGCAGCATATTTAGCGTAAAAGTCTTCAATGTTCAGGTCAATAAGCTTAAATAGCCCGAATGTTATTGCTGTCATCAGAAAACCAGCAATGGCGATAATCGTTGTCATCACTACAAAATCACCATTAAATCTTAGAAATTCTATGCGTTCGCGGTAGTTGCTGATTTCGCCTCCGACAAATGTAAAACCCAGTAGAGCCCACAAGAATAATGGCAGGTGGATACAGGCTAAAATTAAAGTATCACTTTTGGTATTATCTGGAAGGATGTTAATGTAGATTGCCGAAATGAGAATTGCTGTGAAAACAATAAGTATTTTTTTAGTTTGGATTTTTTGTTTCCAGGTAAAATATGCCATTAAAAAAGGAAATACCACAAAAGCAATATTCCGTGGATAGAAGTATTCTGAGTTAATTCCTGCGAAGTCCGGGATTTTAGCTACCAGTCCGGCAACGAATGATGCTGCAATTACAAAAATAAGGTCGCTGCTTGTACCCCACGAAATTTCTTCATTCTCATAGTTCAGACGTTCATGCCAGATTTGAGCTGTGGTAGTTTCCTGAATATCTGGATAAACCAGGCTGAAAGCTTTTTTAAAAGTCGTTTTGTTTTCCCGATACAATTTTTCAAGTTGCGCAGGATTGTTCAGGTTATTTGTGATTTCTTCTTTCATAGTGCTTATCTCCTTCACGAGTTGGGTTTGTGTTATTTCTCTCATAATGAATTATTTAAAAGAACCTTTTAATTAAAGTGAATCTGGAAAAAAAAAATTATTTCGATTTGTTAATCAATTTTTCCAGGGCATCAAGATGTTCACCAAATGCTGTTTTTCCTGCTACGGTTGCTGCAAATGAAGTGTTTGGTTTTTTCCCGACAAACTGCTTTTTGATCTCAATATATTTTAATTTTTCGAGAGCGTTGATATGACTTGCCAGGTTACCATCGGTGATTTGCAGCTGCTCTTTGAGTGTGCCGAAGTCAACGAAATCGTTAACCATCAGGATTGACATAATGCCCAATCGCACCCTGCTTTCGAAAGCTTTATTTAAATTGGCAATGAAATTTTTCACTTCTCGTATTTAAAGTACATGGTTATCCCATAAATGATGTGAAGAAATCCAAACCCAAAAGCCCAGAACAGAAGACCAAACTCGATGGCAAAAGAAGCCAGGAGACCTGTTATGATTTCGAGAACACCCAGGTAACGGATGTCATTAAGCGTGTATTTGCCGGCATTGAAGAGCGCCAGTCCATAAAATATGAGCGTAGCGGGAGCAATAAAAGCGATTTGGCCATGGTAAAAAAGTATCAGACAATAAATTCCTCCTGCAGCCAACGGAATTGCCATATTAACCAAAAGGCGTTTCGCAGTAGCATCCCAGACTGGTTGACCCTGTCGCCTGGCTTTTCTCACCGTCAGCATACTTGCCGCAACCAGTGAGACAATCAATACAATGCCAAAATCGGATAATAGAAAAGTATAAAAAGCATGATTTGGCACGCCTTTTTCCTCAGTAGCAAATTTATAATATGCCGGCTCAAACAAGGAAAGCCCAAGGAATAAATAGGCAGCAAAAACCCCTGTTATTGCAGCAATCCCGGCTATCACAGCCGAAAATCCGCTCAGCGAAAGAAACCGTGATGAACGTTCCATTAACGATCGTATTTCCCTGAGAGTGTCCAATTGTTCTTTTTGATTGTTCATGTTTTTGAAAATAAAAGTACTTTGCGCTGCAAAGTTAAATAATAAACATGAGGATGACAAATCAATTTGATTAATTTTTGAATAAACATCCATGATAAAAAAACCCCCGCCAAATTAATGACGGAGGCCCCAGCAAAAAAGATTCCCTCTTAAAAAAAGAAAGAAAAAAAAATTCTTATTCCCTAACGTACAAAACTAATTCGGAAAAGCAGGATTGAACATTATGCACAGTTATTCTGACATAACGCGTAGTTTTATCAACTACATGGCCGCTCCAAACTGCATATCGGCCCAAATCATCATCAACAACCTGTGTCCAGTTACCTGGTGTTCCTACTGAAACAGTCAGATTACCAGCCGAATACAAATCACGTAAATATATTTTAGAAACATCATACTCCTGACCTAAATCAATATAAGAACTGCGGGGATATGTAACACCCCATCCTGGCGACCAACAAGTGAGGGGTGCACCTTCGATGCCCATCAATGGATCACCAGAAAGTACCTGTTCGTCAACCATACTGTTTGCATTCCCTAATCCGGTTTCATTAACGACCATCGAAGGAGTTAATACAAGTTTGGTTTCCTGGCGAACTAAAGGAAATTCATAATTATTTTTTGAAACTATCACAAAAACAGGCCGTTCAGAAACATTTACAATTACCTGCCCGTTTGCAGCGTTTAAAACTGTTTCCTGCCCGATAATTGATCCATTAATCAATTCAACTAATTTTACCTGCATGTCGGTGGCTTGAAGGTTCAACCCAAAGCCAGTTACCGAAGTTTGGTTGCTGGTGGGGCACCATAAAGCATAAGCACAAACACTATCATTATCATTTTTAAATTTATAGATCATAACCTGCGGATTTCCGGACTGAATTTCCGTTTCGAAGTGCATCCCGTTTAGTTGGTTTTTCATTGTAAAAACATAATACCATGATAATTTTGGAACGGAACCAGTGGCTTTAGAACTAATAAGCCCTGAGTTATCAAATTTTGTCGAGCTGTTTGGATTAACATCCGACATCATATACATTGCAGCGCGATCAACACCAGATGCAGCAAGCAGAAGATAAGAGCGAACCAACCACTGTGCCTGAACTTCGAATTGCGAAAAGGAACCAATTTGAGGAGCACGTTGAACTGATGCAGGATGTGTGTCGTAGCCAAATTCGGTAATCCAGACTTCTTTATCAGGATAATGTCGGTTCCGATAATCAACAAAATCCGCCATCAATCCTTTAAGGTTGCCACTTTCCGGGCTAATACCTGCTGTTCCAGATGTTTTGATATCAGGTCCGTTATTACAATAATGATGGACATTGATTACATCAACAGGCAAATCGCCATTTCGGTAATAGTCTGACCAAATTTTCATTGCTTTAAAATAGTCAATACTTGACTCAGCCAATCCACTCATTACCAATTTTGCGTTTGGGTCAGCATTTTTTACGCCAACAGTTTGTCCCAGCGTTCCCATATGCCCGTCATAATCAGCACTGGCCATAGCACAATATTCGTAAGGGGTAAAAAACGCATCTCGCCCAGCCCACCATTGGTTGTGCTCGTTCCAGTCTTCGTAATAGTTCAGGTAATTTGCCCCCGAGACAACCTTCTGGTTTGAAGCCAATTTTAATAAGTTTTGGTTAACCTGTGCATTTCCATACCTTGCTGCATATTGAAACATGTGGTCGGCGTGTTCGATGTATGAAGCCGGAAGTAATGGATCTTCACCGGGTGAAACTGGCTTATTGGCAAGTTTACTATAATTAAAATTGGTCAGCCAGGGAACATTTCTTTGGATATCCGGGCAAGCCATTACACCAATCTTTCGAAGGTTATCATAAAAATAATCGAAATTCCATCCAAGTGTATTGAACTCTAATTTATTATTTGGATAACCAGGATAAGAACTGTTATTGGTTCCATCGCACCACATCCAGTTATGGTATTCTCTAACAAATCCAACAGCCTGTATTCGTCCGATCGGATCATTTACCAGAACATCTGCACCTATTAACTGATCCATTGTTGGTAAGGCATGCATTTGAGGTTCAGGTTCTTCAACCGGTATTTCAAGCCGGGTGCCATAAACGACAATTTCGGCAACTCTGGTTTCGCGTGAATGAATTTTTACTCTCAAATACCGCACTTCCTGGTTAAGGATATGCTGTTTCCAAACGTCGGCACCTTGCAAATTGTCGGTAAATAATAAGTTCCAATTAAATGGTGTTCCATAATAAACCGAAACCGGGGATGTGGAATCCTTTCCGGCATCGCTCATATCATACAAATAAAGTTCAGATAATAAACAATTTCCCCCGAGATCAATGATAGCATAGCCAGGGTACATCCAAATTGTTGACCCTAAATCCCATTTGGTAATTGGTTTTCCTGTTTGCCCTGCTTTTGGATCTCCGGAAACCGATTGTTCATCAACCATAAAAAATGCTGATCCTTCGACAGATTCATTTATCACCATTTTTGGTGTCAATGTAAATTTATAAGGTTCGCCACCAATAATAACCTGGGTAGCTATAGTTGCATTATTCGAAAGCTCCGAAAAATTAAGTGCATCATCAATTGATTTTATGGCAAAATAATACTTTGTATCCGGCAGTAATCCATCTATTACCACTGACTGTTCATTTCCACCAGCTACCGGGATTGGTGGCGTAGCCCAGCCTGGACATGACAAGAAATTTGATTCTTTAACAGGATCGGTGTAATACTTTATCTCATAATAATTAATTGTACCCTCTTGTCCATCGTCGCCAGGTGCAATCCATTTGAGCTCAATTTTACCTGATTCGTTATACTGAGCTACCAGATCAGAAATTTTTGCAGGATGAATCGAATCAATCTCTCCAGGTGTATTATCGAAACCATAAATAACTATCTCGGTAACAGATGACCGTGGAGAGGATTTACCAAATCTCAAAAATCTCGTTGTCGAATTTACATCATGCTGATTCCATGATAAATAACCAGTCAAATTATCAGTAAGAAGTAAGTCCCAGTTCCCTGGATATCCACTCCAGACCGTAAAGTCGCTATAATCGTATGAATCCCTGATAAAAATATGAGAAACATCGTAAATCTTACCTAAATCCAACTCCGAGAAAAGTGGATAAATAGCGCTACTTGACCAACTTGTTTCCCAAATTGTTGTTGGATTTCCACCAGGACTATTTAATGGATCACCCGCAACTTCCTGCTCATCAAATAATCTCCACGAATCCCCATCATTTGATACATTGTTCATGTTTTCGATAAGTGGGACTATTTTTTGCTCAATAATCCCCGAAGAGTAGGTGTAAACAACAATCTCTGAAAACACCGCCTGCCTTGTTGTAAGAGTTACTCTAATGTATCGTGCAAAGGCATTTACATTGTGCTGGTTCCATTTTTGATAGTTCATTAAAGGATCGGTAAAAATTGTAGTCCAGTTTCCTGGAACCCCTATCGAGAAATTTACATTACCATAAGAATGAGTATCCCGTAAAAAGATTTTAGAAATATAAACTACCGATCCCAAATCTATGTATGCCGAAGCCGGATAGATATATGGTTGGTAGCCAGGATCCCAGGTTGTTGCTGGTGCTCCTCCATTACCAGTAATTGGTTCTCCGGCAATTGTCTGTTCATCAACCATTCTTGAAGCATTTCCCAAACCTAATTCGTTTACAACCATTTGTGGCTTAAGTATCAGTTTGCTTTCGATTTGGTTATAATAAACCAGGGTTTCTTTGGCTGGGATATTTGAAATTGCAGAATTTGAGTGTTCACCTATCAATTTAAGTGCAAAGTAGTAATTTATTCCCTTATCAAGTCCGGTGATTGTAAGCTGTTGATTTAAATTTGTTGTGGGCGAAAATGATACTGGAAATGAAAGACAGGTCGAAAAATTTGCAAGAGTAATTGGAGTTTTACTATATCTTAAATCGTAACTAATAAAACTTCCGGTAGATTGGTTTCCTGGTACATCAGTCCAGGTAAGTTTAATTGTCGAAGGAGTTGCTTCAATCGGTGTCAAATTCGTAACGGGAGGAGGAGGAAGAATTGGATTGTCGGCATAAACGATAATTTCATTGAATCCAACATTAGGACTCTGTTTTGAAATCCTTAAATATCTGGTTGTAACGTTTACATCATGGCGATTCCAGGTTTTCCAACCCATCAAAGGATCTGTAAACAGATTGTACCAGTTTTCCGGAGTACCATAATCAAAAGTAAGATTAGCATAATTATAGGAGTCGTAAATAAAAATATTTGTCACAAGCATTTCACTACCCAAATCAATAATTGCTCTAATCGGATAAACTGCTGAATAGCTTGATTGCCATAAAGTTACCGGCGCTCCTTTATTCCCATTTAAAGGATCCCCCGATAAATCCTGTTCATCAACCATCAATCCTGCATTACCAAGACCAGAGACATTTGTAACTAAATATGGATACAGAGTTACCTTAGTAATTTGTGCCTGCAAAAAACTGACATTAAAGCTTAGTATCGAAATGATAGCAAAAACTCTAACGAATTGATAATAAATATTTTTCATAAACTTAATTTATTGAGGTTCTTTTGTTGCTGGAAATTCTAAAGAGACCCTGGTGAATTATTTTCAAATGTAAAACATGAATTCGATAAAATTGTTTTTAATTAATAATTAGTTTGGATGATAGTGTCAAATCAATGCCTTTAAGCTGTACTAAATAATTTCCCTTAACAAAGTTAACCAAATCAACTCTGTATGTCGTTCCATTATAGCTTGTTACATCAATTTTTGAAATCATTTTTCCTGTCATGTCCATAATTGACAAATAATCGAAATTATTATCTGGAATTATAACGTTTGTAAAATTCGTTGCAGGCGAAGGGTAAATCACTAAATCCTCCATAACTTTATTCGGGTTTTGTGATAAGTCTGAATTTGTGGAAAATTTGAGGTTCTTAAATGCAATCTCG
>CAIYZW010000879.1 GCA_903930725.1 uncultured Bacteroidota bacterium | reverse complement strand
TCAAAATCGAGTGTTAAGTGTTTGCCAGCGTTTTCACGGATAAAAGTATCAATAAGTAAAGGCATGGCCGACAAAGATTTAGCGTATTCATTTGTAGCCGAAAAGTAAAAAATCGCTTTTTTCTTATCAAACACAAAATAGGCTCCTGCGCAGAGTTCGTTTTTTTCGTCGAAAGCACCCACTGTTTCGGCAACTCCTTTATAGATCATCATGTAAATCATGCGTTTAAGTAACAGATAATCAACTTCATTAAGATTGTCGAGCTGTTTGCCTTTATTATTTTTGAAAATCTTTATGATGAACTCAGGTTTTATGTTTTTGACGATTGAAACTTTTGATTTCTCAGCTTTTTTGAGGTTTCGTTTAAGGTTTGTTGAATAATTTGCGTAAAGATTTTCGTAAGGGCTTATCATGTCGAGTTCATGATTTGTCCAGGAAGCTATGTTTTTCGATTCAGGCTCTAAGTTGTTGAATGTGTTAAAGTTGATATCAATTAGTTTGAATTTTGGCGGAATGGCACTGATGAAATTCTGTACCACCTCTTCGGTTAAAATGGATTGAGAAAAAACGCCAAGTTGTTGGGTAAAACGTGGTTGGAAAAGATAATCAATGCCAAATTTCCGGCCAGGAGTTAACGGGAAAACCCGTTCATAATCGTTTTCGACAAGAGCTTCCCAGTTTTCGTTGACCATGTTCAGATACCACGAATTGGCGTAAATCAACCCATTGAACGACTTTTCGATGCAGTTGTTCCACTTTATGAAGTCAATATCAGCATGTTTGAGGTATCTTATCAAGACGTTAAATTTAAAATTTTTGCCGGCGGCCAAAAATAGTTAAAACTTACTTTTTTAACGAGAATATTATTGCTGGCATAAAACAATTCGAGCATAATAATTGTTTTAATATAGTATTAATAATCAACATCATGAGTTTTTCCAACAATCAACCTTCCTGGCGGGAAGTTATTTTAAAGTATGCGCAA
The DNA here is from genome assembly GCA_903930725.1 of uncultured Bacteroidota bacterium. GTDB lineage: Bacteria > Bacteroidota > Bacteroidia > Bacteroidales > 4484-276 > CAJATL01. Next base: position 5,488 of record CAIYZW010000879.1, on the reverse strand, counting down.
CCCTGTTTGCGGTCAAGCCTGTGGCAGTTTACAAACTCACTCATTCCATATTTTGGCTTGCTTTTTCTGATGTACCTGAGTTTACAGGTTTCCTATTTTCTGACTTTATTTCTATCAGTTTTTGCTGCAGCCTTCATGGTTCGCCTGTTCATCATTTTTCATGACTGTGGGCATGGATCATTCTTCAAATCATCAAAACTAAACAATTCGATAGGCATTTTTTTAGGGATACTAACCTTTACACCTTATGGTAAGTGGCATCGTGCACACAAAATTCACCATACTACCGTTGGCAATTTAGATAAACGTGGTACCGGCGATGTGTGGGTTTTAACGGTTGATGAATTTATAAACATAAGTAAATGGAAACGAATGTTTTATAGAGTTTATCGAAATCCATTTATCATGTTTTTGATTGGTTCGCCACTTATTTTTTTAGGACTAAATCGGCTGACAAACCGGCATTTGAACCGAAATGAGCGGCTGAATGTTTATTTTACCAATCTGACATTGTTACTCATCCTTGTAGCCATGTATTTTACGATCGGCCTCAAGGCTTATCTGATGATTCAACTGCCTGTAATTATGGTTGGTTCGGTGATGGGTGTATGGCTTTTTTATGTTCAGCACCAGTTTGAAGGCGTTCACTGGTACAGGCAGGAAGATTGGGATTATAAAACTGTGGCACTTCAGGGAAGTTCGTTTTATAAACTGCCAAAAGTTTTGCAATGGTTTTCGGGAAACATTGGTTTTCACCACATTCATCATCTTAGCCCAAAAATCCCGAACTACAAATTGGCCAAATGTCATAAAGAAAACGAGATTTTTTCGGAGATTAACGCCATTACACTTTGGGCCAGCTTAAAATACATGAAATTAAGGCTTTGGAATGAGCAAAGCCGCCAGCTTATTGGTTTTAAGGAATTACAATCCGGGATGCAATGACCGGAATGGGGAATTACAAAACTCAAAATGCAAAACTCAAAAAGCAAAACTCAAAAAGCAAAATTTGAAAATTATTCTCTGGAAATCTACCTAAGTGAATTGAATCCATTTTGGAAATTTGCCTACTTTCGCCGCAAATCTGTTTTATGATAAAATTGTTGACAATTGTGGGGGCGAGGCCACAAATAATCAAAGCAGCAGCGTTAAGCAGGGCTATAAAAAATAGTTTTCAAACCCGGATCAGAGAGTTTATTTTACACACCGGTCAGCACTATGACCAAAACATGTCGCAGGTTTTTTTTGATGAACTCGGCATCCCTGAACCTGATTTTAACCTGAATGTCGGATCAGCAAGCCATGGCGTGCAAACCGCCCGCATGATCGAAGGCATCGAAGAACGGCTTCTCGACCTAAAACCAGATTTTCTTGTGGTTTACGGCGACACAAATTCAACGCTTGCCGGCGCTGTAGCCGCATCTAAAATTCATATTCCCATCGTTCACATCGAGGCTGGCCTGCGGTCTTTTAACAAAACAATGCCCGAAGAAATCAACCGGATTATGTGCGACCATGCTTCGACAATGCTTTTTTCGCCAACGCTTACGGGCTTGAAAAACCTGCAGAATGAAGGATTCCGGCTAAATTCGGAACCACCATTTACAAGCGACAATCCGGCAATTTTTCATTGTGGCGATGTTATGTACGATAACAGCCTGTTTTTTGCTCAATTAGCTGATTTAAAATCATCTATCATGGAGCAAAATCAATTAAAACCGGGGCAGTTTGTGCTTGGAACCATTCATCGCGACAATAATACCGATGACCCAAAACGTCTTACCGCCATTTTTGAAGCGCTTATCCGCATTTCCGAAATTTCAGGTTTAGAAGTATTTCTGCCTTTGCATCCACGTACCTCAAAAATAATGGAACGAAACCTCAATAGTAATCTGCTCCAGAAAATCAGAAGTAACGCTCATTTAAAGATTTCGCAACCAGTTTCTTTTCTCGATATCATTAAGTTAGAGAAAAACGCCATGATAATTATGACCGATTCAGGGGGTGTGCAAAAAGAATCCTATTTTTTCAGGAAACCTTGCATCATCCTTCGGCCAGAAACCGAATGGGTTGAAATTGTAAAAAATGGAACAGCTATTATCGCAGATGCTGATAAAGATCGGATTTTGAATGCTTTTGCTTATTTTGAAGAAAGACCTGACCTTGACTTTCCACCAGAATTTGGAGATGGCGAGGCGGGTGAATTTATCTGTGAGCAGATCATCCGGGCTTTTAATGGCGTTTAGCACATTGTTTTAAAGAAAATACGATGGCATTTTTGCCACATTAATAGAGTTTTAAAATAGTTAATAAAGGAAATGTTATGAAAGTTATCGTTTTAGGAGCAGGCCTGGTTGGCGCTCCAATGGCCTTCGACCTGGCACAGTCGGGAGAGTTTAAAGTTGCTATTGCCGACAAAGATTTGAATTCGTTAAAGAAGTTTGAAAATTATCCGGAAATTCAAACCATTCAAGCTGATCTCTCCAATCCTGGTAAGGTGAAGGAAGTCGTTAGCAGTTTTGATTTCGTTTTGAGTGCAGTTCCCGGTTTTATGGGTTTCCAAACGTTGAAAGCCATTATCGAAGCTGGCAAAAATGTAATTGATATTGCTTTTTTCCCCGAAAACCTCTTCGACCTCGATCAACTGGCGAAAGATAAGGGAGTTACAGCAATTTCGGATATCGGTGTTGCACCAGGAATGAGCAATGTTTTGATAGGATACATTGATCATTTGCTCGACAGAACTGACAAAGCCGTGACATACGTTGGTGGCTTGCCCAGAATTCGTCAGTGGCCCTGGGAATATAAAGCTGTGTTCTCGCCAATTGATGTGGTTGAGGAATATACCCGCCCTGCACGGTACATCGAAAATGGGAAGATGGTTACAAAACCTGCTTTGTCGGATCCGGAATTACTGAATTTTCCTAACATTGGAACGTTGGAAGCCTTTAACAGCGATGGTTTGAGGTCACTGGCCGATACCATCAACTGCCCGAATATGATCGAAAAAACCCTCAGATATCAGGGGCATATCGAAAAAATCAGGGTTATGAGGGAAACAGGCTTTTTTGATACAACACCAATCGAAATAAACGGAGCCAAAATCCGCCCCATTGATTTTACAACAAAACTATTATTCCCAAAATGGAAACTCCAGGAAGGGGAGGAGGATCTGACAGTGATGCAGGTGATCATCGAAGGCGAAAAGAGTGGTAAAAAACTGCGCTATACGTATGATCTTTTCGATGTTTACGACCCGATTACGAAAGTTCATTCGATGGCACGAACTACAGGCTACACGGCTACCATGGCCATCCGGATGATTGCCGGAGGTTTATACCATCGCAAGGGCGTTTCTGCGCCTGAATTTATTGGAAAACAACCCGAATGTGTCAAATTTTTGTTGAAAGGATTGGAAGAACGGGGCATTGTCTATAAAGAAAGTATCGAGGAAATTTAAAATAAAGGCACTCTTTTAAATTGAAAGTCAGCATTTTACCAATCTGCTGACTTTTTTTTCTGCCAACTGGCAACTTAGTACTGCCTACTTTTCACTTCCTTCAGTCCAATTTTTAAAAGGATTTTTCATCAACACAGCATTGAAATATTTGATTTCACCAGTTACTTCTTCTCCAAGCCAATTGGGTTTTTCAAAGGTTTCGCCTTCGGATTTTAGTTCAATTTCTGCAACAGTAAGCCCTTCATTATCATCATAAAACTCATCAACTTCAAAAGTGTGTTGGTCCACTGGTACCAAAAATCTGGTTTTGCTGATAATACCTGGTTCACAGAGTTTTAGCAGGCTTTTAGCATCTTCAACAGCAATTTCCTTTTCCCATTCAAAACGGGTTGTTCCGCTCTCATTTCCAATACCTTTAATGGTAAGAAAACCCTTTTCGCCTCTAATCCGCACGCGTACTGTCCGTCCGGGCACCAATGACAAATAGCCCTGAATAATGCGTTCAGATTTGATAGCCAGTGATTTATAATCTCCATTTACTAAAAATTTCCGTTCGATTTCGTTCGCCATCAGATAATAAGTTGGATGAGTTTGTTTGTACTTTTGTTTGTCCAAAATTAGTAAAATTGAACAAAGTATATTAGGAAAAGTACTGATTTTTTCAAAATAGAAAAGCCTGAATGTCATTAACAATCAGGCTTGTCCTTTCTTTGTAGCGAGAGGCGGGATTGAACCGCCGACCTCATGATTATGAATCATGCGCTCTAACCAGCTGAGCTACCTCGCCATATTTTCGGGCTGCAAAAATAGAAAACTATTTTAAACGGCAAACAAAAAACTTCGCATCAATTGTCATAATTTAAAGTAAAAACCCGGCTTTTACTTAAGTCCGGGTTTTTGAATTTGATTCTTAAATGCTAATTTTAAATAGTTTACAAACGCGCGTCAGCAACTTTCCAATCGAAGATTTCCCAGAAATTTTTAATGTAATCAGGCCTGCGGTTTTTAACATCAATGTAGTAGGCATGTTCCCAAACATCGCAGGTAAGCAAAGGTTTGTGGCCGTCGCGGAGTGGGTTTCCTGCATTTGAGGTTTGAACAATTGCAAGTTTACCGTCAGTTTTCATGACCAACCAGGCCCATCCAGAACCAAAAAGGGTGGTGGCTGCAGTATTGAATTTTTCTTTAAACTTTTCCAGCGATTCAAAATCCCTGTCAATAAGCTCGCCTAAGGTTTTTGAAGGTACTTTTTGCGCTGTAGGCGAAAAAGCTTCAAAATAAAAGGTGTGGTTCCAAACCTGAGCACCGTTGTTAAAAATTGGACCTTCAGCTTTCTTTACAATGGTTTCAAGGCTGGCTTCTTCAAATTCGGTTCCCTTGGTAAGGTTGTTCAGGTTGGTAACATAGGTCTGATGGTGTTTGCCATAATGAAACTCGAGGGTTTTCTCCGAAATGAATGGTTCAAGTGCGTTCTGTGCGTAAGGAAGTCTTGGTAATTCGAACATAATTTAATGATATTTAGTTAGATAATAAATATTATTTAGGTAAATTTCTGATTTAAACTCTGATTAAAACGTATTATTCTTCTTTCCGGATTACTTCGATGGTGAAATTGGAAACAAGGGCAGCCAACGCTCCAACTGCTGCAAAAACAGGGAGTAACAGCGCACCAATTACACCAATGGTTACGGGTATTTCGAGATAGGTTTTACCTTCTTCACTTTTGATAATTATCCGGTTAACATTCCCTTCGTGGATGATCTCTTTTACTTTTTTTAGTAATTCATCACCCGAAACATTAAAATGATTTTTGTCGTTCATAATTTTACTTTTTTTGGAGCCCAAATTTACGCTGTTTTTTCAAACTCAAAAATTTGACAGATATTTTGTTTGCCGGATATTTTACTACTTCTAAAATTTTATACTAAGGTATTGTTAATCAATAAAAAAACGAACGTTCCAAACGCTGTTTTTAAATGATTAATCTGATTAATTTTGCGCCACATTATTTGAAACTGAGTTTTGTTG
>CAIYZW010000878.1 GCA_903930725.1 uncultured Bacteroidota bacterium | reverse complement strand
TTCCTATCAAATGCTACCTGTTATAAAAAAGCAAAAACCACGGTTACCGGTGATTGATTTCCTTTTTAACGAAAGCGGACATATCGAAAATAACCGAAAATACAGCCATTTAATTGATATGAACATTGTCGAAAATGAAAAAATTGAAGCGCTCCTTTTACATCAATACCTCGAAAAACCAGAAAAAATCCGGCTTATCCACAATGGTGTGAACATCGAAAAATTCTCAACAAAAGCGGATGTCAATGTTGTAAGGGCAAAATATAAATTGAAAGACGGACACTTTCTGGTTGCCTTTCTTGGGAGATTTTCGGAAGAAAAAAACCCATTTGCCGTAATCGAAATTGCCAAAAGACTCCGCAACCAAAAGGTTGAGTTTTTAATGGGCGGGCAAGGGCCAATTTTTGACGAGGTTGTTCAGGAAATCAGTGAAAACCAGTTGCAGGAAACCATCAAAACTCCCGGCTTTGTTGATTCAATCGAAATATTGTCAGTTGCTGATCTGCTGATTCTACCTTCGATCCTTGATGGCCGCCCTAATATTGTGCTGGAAGCTATGGCGATGGGTGTTCCGGTTGTTGCCTCCGATGTAGGGGGATTATCAACAATTATACAACATGACCAAAACGGTTTTTTAATTAAACCCGACGATTTTGATGGTTTTGTAAAAACAATTCTTCTCCTAAAAAACAACAGCAAATTGTGCGATGAAATTAAAATTTGCTCCCGAAATTATGCTGTTGAAGTTTTGGATGATAAAAAAATGCTGGAACAATATGAGAATTTGATGATCGAAATACTGAACAGCTCCCTTACCCTATCTTCATAATGGTTTATTGCGGGCGACTTTCGCCGAAGTGATCACAGAAAAAATGAATTTGAAATGAAAAAAGTTAGCATTATTACCCCCTGCTTTAACGACGGGAAATATTTGCCAGAGGCGGTGGAGAGCACGCGTAAGATAGTGGAATCAGGCTTTTGCGAGCACATTATTGTCGACGATGGAAGCGACGACCCCGAAACCCTTGCAATTTATAAAAAGCTGGAATCCTCGCATGCTAAAATAATTTTTGTCGGGAAAGTAGGCTTAGGAAAAGCCCGTAACATTGGCATCGCTGATTCAAAATGTGCTTATTATCTTAACCTCGACGCCGATAATCGTATTCATCAGGATTATCCACGAAAGTGTGCCGCGATTCTTGATAAAAATGCCGATGTAGGCGTAGTTTACAGCAATTTCAGGTTTTTCGGCAAAGCAAGCCACAGCCAGGCTGTAGCTGGTTTTGATGCTGATCAGTTGCTCAAAAACAACTACATTGATACCTGCACGGTAATACGGAAAAAAGTTTGGGAAGATTGTGGAGGTTATGATGAGAGCGAAATGCTTTGGGAAGATTGGAATTTTTGGCATAGTGTGTTGGCGATGGGATGGCAATTTTATCATATTGATGAAATTTTGTTCGATTACCGGGAAAGATTTGAAGGCAGCCTGAAAATGACTGCTATTGAAAGGGGTAATGAAGTAGAAGCATACATCGCAGGGAAGTATGGATTGCTTTACCGGAAAAAGTTTATCGAATTATTGGAAAAATATCAGGATTTGATGCGCAATCCCGATATTGTGAGCGAGGAAAATGTGCGCCTGAAAAACGTGATTGAATGTATTGAAAAATCAATATCATGGCGAATTACCCGCCCCTTCAGAAAAATAATGTCGAACCTGAAATAAAAGTTTGAAAAATGAAAGTCAGGACTTGCCATGTAGGTATTTCCGGAGTAACATCATTTTGGTGATGGATTAGGAAAACCCTCAAAAACATTAAAGCATTTTATTTTTTTATGGAGAAGATAAAGGTTTCGATAGTAACACCATGTTACAATCATGGAAAATACATCCATGAAATGTTGGATTCGGTTTTCGCACAGACTTTTCAGGATTTTGAAGTTATAATTGTTAACGATGGGAGCACCAACGAAACTGCTTCAATATTGAATAATATTCACAACGAAAAAGTCAGGATTTATCATACAAAAAACCATGGCCCGGCGCATGCAAGGAATCTGGCAATCCGCAAAGCAAAAGGCGAAATAATCTTAAACCTCGATGCAGACGATAAAATAGCACCAACACTACTGGAAAAGTGTATTCAGGTTTTTAACTGGCATCCAAATGCCGGAATCGTTTATAGTGATGTTGAGTTTTTTGGGGCCACATCAGGTCTTTTCATTCTGCCGGAATACTCGTTGGAATCCATGCTCAAAGCCAACTGTATTGTGTCAATTGCCTGTTTTCGCAGGTCTGACTGGAAAAAATCGAAGGGATATTCCGGTAAAATGACACATGGTTATGAAGATTTTGATTTCTGGCTTTCAATCATTGAACTGGATCGGGATGTCATTAAAATTGATGAGCCTTTAGTATTTTACAGAACGTACAAAAATCCGGAAGATAGCCGCTCAGGAAGACGAAAAAAAGATCCCCGAAAGATGCAGGAAGCTATTGTGCAGGCTTTCCAGCGACATAAAAAACTATACCGTGTGATTCCGGCACTTTATGATGAGTTTAGTAATCTTGAAAGAGAAGTTTACCCTAAATCAGCCGGATGGCTCCCAATCAGGGCGATGATAAAAGCGCTACACCGTTCATTTTAAATAATTTACAGAAAAATACGAAAAATTCATGTTCGCCTTTCAAAAAATTACAACCAGCATAGAACCAATAGAAAAGCTAAACGAGGACTGGACTTTTCTATTGAAGCGGTCGGGGTTGAATAACCTTTTTGTAAGTTGGGAGTGGGTGAACAGCTGGCATCAGGTCATGTTGGATAAATCAGAAACCCCAGTAATTATAACTGCCAGACTTAATAAACGCTTAGTTGGAATCGCTCCTTTGGTCATTGCACCCACCGAAAACCTGGGTGAATTGGTGGGTTTTATTTGCCAATCACATTCCTATTATCAGGGATTTATTGCCGAAAAAGGAATTGAGGCACAAGTGTATTTCGCATTATGGGATCATTTATTTGGAAAGGTTGTGAAAAATTTAGATGCAATCAGATTTTTGAATGTAAAGGACGATGAAATTTTTGAATCTGTCCTAATGAAACAAGCTGTCAGGCGAGGCTTAATTGTTGAAAAAGGTTTTCAAAATCCATGTAAAGTGCTCACTTTACCAAATAGTTTTGAAGTCTATCTGAAGACCGGAATCATTTCTTCACATTTGAAAAAAAACCCGAAAACTTCATTCAACAAATTGAAAAACAGATCTGTAATGAATTCTTTCAATGCCGATGAATCCAATTTTCAGTATTATTGGGACGAACTGATCAGACTCCGTACCTTAGAAACCCAAAGGAGATTCAACCATTCAGTTCTTTTTGGGCACCTGGGATTTGCTGCTCATCTGAAACAAATAGCCGAAATTTTTGCTGAAAAAAAGGAAACACGATTACACGTTTTAACCATTAACAAAGAAATCACGGCAGTAAATCTGACTATTAACTATAACAAGGTTCGTTATGGCTTGACAGTAAGCATTAATACAACTCTTCTCGAAAAGTACAGGTGGATAAATATTTGTGTACATTCAGTCTTACTTAATATTAAAGAAGCAATTGAAGAGAGAATTGAAGAATTTGATTTTCTGGCTGGTGAAGCCGATTTCAAATATAAACTGGGTGGGATTGATCGGGCTGCAATAAAATACACAATCTATCCACAGGTCAACAATACAGGTACGAGGAATAGTTTTACGAGTGTTTTTAAGCAAATTTTTAATAAAATTAAAAAATCCACCATTCTTTTAGTTGATAGGTGATAAAAATTGTCTGATTGATCAAAAGCAATAAATCAGGAACATTAAAGAGAAATTTGTGGCTTATAAATTAACAACAAATATTGAAAAGATTGGATCTCTGAAGCAAGAGTGGACGGAGCTAATCAAAAATTCTGACAGGAATAACCTTTTTTTAGCATGGGAATGGGTAAACAGTTGGTGTATGAATATGATAAACCAATCGGAAACACCTGTTATCATTACCGCAAGAATTAAAGATCGTATTATCGGAGTAGCACCCCTGGTGATTGTCAGCGATGCAAATAACAAAACCATTGTCCGGTTTTTAGGCCAGGCCTATTCCTATCATCTTAATTTTGTTGCTGAGAAAGGATTTGAAGAACGGGTTTACCATGCATTGTTGGATCATTTGTTCAACAAATTTGTTAAAGGGATTTATCAAATAGAATTTATCCATTTCGATGAAAACTTGATATTTGATTCGGTTTTAGCCAATCAGGTAAAGAAACGGAGGTTAGTTTTTGAGAAAGGTCTTCAGAATCCCTGCAAAATTCTATCGTTACCTGATACATTTGATGCGTACTTCAAATCGGGAATTGTATCTCACAACCTTAAACAAAACATTAAAAAAGATTTTCGTAAGCTCGAAAAAGAATGCCAAATGAAGTTCTTCCAGGCTGATAATGAAAATTTTAGAAAATATTGGTTTGAAATGATTGACCTTCATCGCGAAATGATCGAATACAAAAACAAAAATTCGATTCTTCTTGGCCACCAGTTTCCAAATCATCTTCAACAAGTTGCTGAGTGTTTTCTTAAAAATAATTCCTTACGTCTGAATATCTTGTCAGTAAATCATCAAACAGCAGCAATACTTTTGGGAATTATTTATAACGACACTTTCAATGCTTTGACCATGGGGATTAACATTAAACTCATTCAGGAATTGCCCTGGTTAAACTTAGTTATAACATCTCATATTCTCAGCATAAAATCTGCAATTACAGATAAATGCAAAAAATACGACCTTCTTGGAGGATACCACGACTATAAATACAAATTGGGTGCTATTGATAAAGGGGGTGTGAAAATTATGATACATTGTCAGGTTAACCAATCTGGTAAGAATAAAAGCCTGTTAAGTTATTTTTCAAAACCAATGGAAAGTATAAAATCATATTTTCAGGATAAATTCACTTCAAGTGAATCATAAATTCTGCAAAACGTTTTAAAAATGAAACTTAAAGTAATACTAGACCAGTGGTTCAAGGCGAAGCCTCTTAGCAATACAAATCGCATAAATGAAACAGCAATCCTACCATCTCAGGAGCGATATTCAGGTTATTCGGAGGAGGATTTGTGGGTGTTCGAAAAGTTCAAAAATATAGAAGTTGTTGCTGAAAAAGATTTTATAAAAAACTACCTGGGAATGAAAATGAGGCCTGAAAATCTGCCAAAAGCCTGTCATCATTTGGCCGGAGGCGTTGAAGGTTTGCCGGTTCCGGCCAACTGGCATGCCGAAGCCATCGAGCATATTGGATTACTAAAAAGTGTTCACGCTGCAAATGGAAGTTACAGGATAATGGAACTTGGAGCAGGTGGTGCCCCCTGGTTGATTTCAGGAGCACTGGCCGCAAAACATTTGGGCATTACCGATATTCGTATGCTTGGCGTTGAAGTGGACGAAACTCATTTTGCATACCTTCTTCAGCATCTTGCCGACAATGGTTTCAATCCTGAGGAACATTACCTTTTTCATGCAGCAGTTGGATCTGAAAAGGGCAAGAATTTTGTCCCCGTAGTTATAGATTCAGCCAATCAGTGGGGCGGCAGGCCAATGTTAGGCCGCGAAGAATCAGAAGTAACTTACATGACTTATGTCCTTGGTGTGAAAAAACCTGATTTTAAAGAAATAGAAGTGATCGCCTTCAGTGATCTCCTTACAATTGAACCCCATTGGGATCTGGTACACATGGATATTCAAGGATGGGAATTAAGTATTTGCCAATCTGCGGTAAATGAGTTAAATGAACGCGTGAGTCGTGTGGTAGTATGTACTCACTCCCGTAAAATTGATGGGGATATCATGGATTTTTTCCATCGTAATGGTTGGCGGCTTGAGCACGAAAAACCAACACGCTTTAAATATATTTACCATATCGAAAATCTTGAGAATATGACTATTGTTGATGGCACACAAGTTTGGTGTAATCCGGGATTACTGAAAAAAAGAGACACAATTTCGTAGTATGGACAATAACACCAGTGAATATTTTCGATAAACGTTTTTAAATGCCAAAGGATTAAACTGTCTGACAATGAATTCACAAATAGCCATTATTGCACAATCATTTTTCAACCCAAAAGAACCGGGAAACTTTAATATTGGAGGTGTTGAAACCTGGCTTATGGAATTTATAAGCCTGTTAATAAGCATGGGTTACACTCCTATAGTGTATCAAACCTCAATTAAGGACTTTAAAGAACGATACGAAGGTGCTGAGGTAAACGGTTTAGGTGGACTCGACCGCCATAAAATGACAAAACTTTCACATAAAGATATCGACAGCAGAGGTATCCGATGGATTGTCTACGCCAGTTCGTTTGTTGGTGAAAAATCGTTTAGGCATAACCAGATATTTATCCAGCACGGTATTCACTGGGATTATACAACCTCACCAACCAATATACTACAGCGGATAAAATGGGAAATTATCCGTCGCCGTCTGAGTCGCCACGACCTTAAGATGGCTCGTGAATCGAGATTAACAATCTGCGTTGATTCAAACTTTCTGAATTATGCCCGAATCATGCTTAGGCATCGGTTCGATCCGCAAAAAATGCAGTACATTCCAAATTTTGCCATCCCTCAGAAAAAACCTGATTGGCAGGGTAAATGGATTAATCCCGAAGAGATTAATATCATTTTTGCCCGACGATTTGAATTCCGGCGTGGTGTCACAATCTTCGGCGAGGCAATCGAACAGATATTAAAATCAAACCCTAAAGTGAAGGTAACCTTTGCTGGTTGGGGTTCGTATGAAAAATATCTTTTCGAAAAATTCGGAAAAAATAACCGCGTCATCATACAACCAGTCCCTCATGAGCAGATGTATGAGTATCTTAACCGGGCACATATTGCCGTTATTCCAACTACGTATTCCGAAGGCACTTCTTTGTCGTGTCTTGAGGCAATGGCTTCGGGATGTGCCGTAATTGCAACCAATATTGGTGGACTTTGTAATTTAGTTACCCCTGATTTCAATGGTCTCCTCATCCGGCCAACAATTAAGGATATTACCGATGCAATTGCCGGATTATCAAACAATCTTAGCCTAGCTGAGTCGCTGGCAGACCGGGGCTATGAAACCGTTTGTCATTCGTTTTCACTTGTAAAATGGAGAAGCCGGGTTAAACAAGCATTGGCAGAAGCGGGAATTCCTGATTTAATTAATGGTACCGGTTTATGAAACTATTCAATCGCTCAGCCGAAAGGTTAATAATCAACGAAATCCTCCGTCACGAAAAGTCTGCAAGCTATGTGTTTGAAAGCGTTGACGTTGATCATTTTGAAATGCCTGTGGCTCCTTATTCCGATTACAGTGCACAATACAAAAAGTTTGTGGGTGTAGGAGATAAAAATCCTGGCGAAACCATTGCAAAAATCAATAAGGCTTTGTTGCGTCAGGAGGTTATTAAAGTTGTCAGGGAAAAGGTCTTTCAAAAAAATTTACCCTACATTCATTTGGCTCATTACCCAACGGGTTACCACAATGTGGGTACTTTCAGGGTAGATTGTGATAAAAGCGATCAGGCTCGTTTTGAAAATGTTTTGATTCATTCAGACAGGCATAAATTCCCAATGACCTGGTTTATCGAGGTCGGAGCGCAGGAAGGTTATCTTTCTGACATCGCAGAAACAAGCAAGGCTGGCCATGATTTGCAACTTCATTGTTATCATCACATTACATATAATAATTATAGCCAAAATAAACGGAACATCATCAAAGGAAAGGATTTGATGCAGAGGGTTGGTATAGAGATCTGCGGATTTGCTTCTCCGTTCGGCAAATGGAATCCATCATTAAACAGGGTTTTGGAGGAGCTGAATTTTTCGTTTTCATCCGAATTTGCGATGGGTTACGACGATCTCCCATTTCATCCCGTGTTTAAAAGCCAGGTTTCAAATGTTTTACAAATACCAGTTCATCCAATCTGCATAGGTAGTTTGCGCGATGTTGGCTTTACATCCCAGGAAATGATTGCTTATTACGATCGCATCATAAAATACAAATTTGAGCGAAATCTCCCGATTATGCTTTATGGTCATCCAAAAAATGAAATTGACAGATTTCCAGAAGTGATTGATTTTATTTTGTCCACGCTAAATTCCTTGCCCAATGTTTGGATTACAACATATTCTGAATTTGCAAAATGGTGGCAAAAACGATTAAAGACAGACTATTCGGTGTTTTTTGAAAATGATAATCTGAAAGTTTCGACCGATAATACCGACAGGAGCCTGCAGCTTCATCTCGAAAATTCCGATAATTCTGAGGCCTTCTTACCACTTGAAAATCTGAAGATTTCGTTGCAGGATGTGGTCTGGACCAAAAAACGAGATCAAACTTCGTCATCAGTGACTGAAACTGAGTTTTCCCATTCAGGAAAGACGAAAACATCATTGGCAGATTTCTTTGCATTTATGAAAAGTTTTAAGAAAAAATTGGGGTAAAAATGAATATCCTTTGTATTATTGGTACACGGCCGGAAGCAATAAAAATGGCTCCTTTGATAAACTTGCTAAAGAATGACAGCCGTTTTGAATGTTTTGTTTGCAGTACTTCGCAACATAAAACAATGCTGGAAAGTGCCCTTAGTTTTTTTGAAATTAAGCCAGATTTTGACCTGGCCATCATGAAACCTGATCAGAATTATTTCGATGTGTCGGTCAATATTCTGACAAAAGTTGAACCTGTAATTACAAAAATCAACCCGGAAATAATTCTTGTTCAGGGTGATACAACCACTGCTTTTATTGCAGCATTAGCCGCGTTTTATCTGAAAATCAGGATTGGACATATTGAGGCAGGTTTAAGAACAAATCGTAAGGATGAACCTTATCCAGAGGAAATCAACAGGCAGTTAATCAGCAGATTGGCCGACTTTCATTTTGCACCTACCCAAGAAGCAAGGCAAAATCTAATCGCAGAAAACATTCCATCCAGAAATATTTTTGTGACCGGAAATACCGTAATTGATGCTTTGCAAATTGCGCTTAATACTATTCCACGGGATGAAAATGAGTGGACTACAGAAAGGTTTCCTGAAATCAGTGAAATGTTGTGGCTGTTTTTAAAAGACAAAACAAAAAAGCTGATTCTCGTAACAGCCCATCGTCGGGAAAATATTACCTCGGGGATTAAAAATATTGCAAGTGCAATTCAACAGCTCACAAAGCGGGATGATGTTTTTGTCGTTCTCCCGGTTCATCCTAATCCTGAAGTTAAAAACCTGATCCATAATGAATTGAAAGGAATTGAGAATATCTTTTTATTAGAACCACTTTCGTATCCTACTTTCATTTTTTTAATAGAGAAGTGTTATTTCATCCTGACCGATTCGGGTGGAATTCAGGAAGAAGCTTCTGCATTAGGAAAGCCATTGCTGGTTACCCGCAACACAACGGACCGCCGGGAAGTAATCAATTCAGGCACAGCAAAACTTGTTGGAACCAATATTCAAAGCATTCTCTATTCAGCCGTTCACCTTCTCGATGATGGTGCGGTGTACCAAAAGATGACCATACCAACCACCATTTATGGTGATGGTAATGCATCTCAAAAGATCATCGGGATTTTAGCAGACCAAATTACTTAAAGCAAGTCAATGAAAATAAACCTTTTACAACAGGTTTCGGCGATTTTGATAACCAAGGAGGAGCATTATCCCGAAGTTGTGCTATCGCATATTACGTCGTATGGATTTGGGGAAATCCGCATTTTAACCCACTGCGACGGCATTTTTTGGCGATTCCTGAAAGAACCCATTTACAACAATGTTTATGTTCAGGACGATGATTGCATTACACCGATCGAAAAAATATTTGAAGGTTACGATGGTGATAAAATTACATGTGGAAACACTCAACATCATATCGGATTTTATGCAAATAGTAAAATTTGTTTGATCGGACATGGTGCCTTTTTTCCCTGGCATCGGGTGCATGTTTTAGAAAAATATAAAACTTTGTTTGGCTTTGACAGTGATTATTTAATTGAAACCGACCGTATCTTTACTTTTTTAAACTATCCCCAAAAACGAATTCCGATTGAAGTAAATCATCTGCCGTCTTCTTATAACAGCGACAGATTAAGCATGAGAACAGCACATGCTGCAAACTTGCAGGCCATCGAAGAGAAATTAATTAAACATCAGTATCAGTTATTGTAAGTTTGTTTTTATTTGATTATTGAGCGGATTCATAACTATAGTTAACTTAATCAACACCCGACTTTATGAGAAAACATTTTACGAAATTAAAAACACCCAGTATTGTCGGGTTATTCCTGATGATAATTGCTGTTTTATTCTTAATCAACTTCTCCAATTATCTCTCCCATTTAATAAATTGGCTTCAAGAAAACTTCGGTGATGATCATGAACTAAATAAAATCACTGTTTTATGTATTCAGTCTTTCATTGGTTTTTTAATCTTTTTTATGCTGGTAATCAGTGTATTATTATTGACAAATTCCCGAAAAGTATTTTATAAATGGGTGTACCTGAAAACTTCAAAAGCCATCAGGTTTTTCATTGTTCCGGAGGATGTTAAGAGTTTCTTTTTGCAGGATAAATCGGCAAGATTGGAAAAGCAAAACCTCTGGATTTTGCTGATAAGTTCGATCGTTGGTTTTCTGTTACCTTTTAATATACTTTTCTTTGGATTACCGCGCTATGAAGGAACCTTGGAAAATGCGTGTGCTGTTATTCTTGTTCTCTCGGTTGCTATTTTGTTGTTTTCGGTTAAAGGAATCAGTAATCGTATATCGAATTCTAAGGAAAAAAGAGCATTATTCATTTTAATACTGTCAATATCAACCATTTTACTTATTTATCTTGGAGAAGAAATCAGTTGGGGACAACACCTTTTTAAATGGGAAACCTCTGGTGTTTTCAAGGAGCACAATTACCAGGGCGAAACGAATTTGCACAATTTTCTCAATCCAATACTTCCCATGTTCTATCCGCTTGTGGGAATGACTTTATTTCTAATCTTGTTTCTTTATTGGATGTTTCCCCGCAAGGAGTTAACAATGATTCATAAAACGCCATTCCTCCACACAGTTTTTTTGTAATATTTTTTTTAATGGCAGGCTCAAGTTTTAACGGACAAAGCGAATTGTACGAATCTTTGCTGACACTCTTTGCTTTTTTGTATAGTGTTAGAGTATATTATTTCCTCAGTGACTCGAAAAACATCAGGAATAACCAATTCTCCGGGACTTTATAATTCTGTAGCAAAATATCAAAAAATCAAAAACCAGTGTTAATTTAATTTCACAGAAGAATCAAAACTTGTTTTCCTAATGTCTGCATTTTTAGGTTAAAGCAACTTAATTATCCACTTTATGCTCTTTAGCAGTCCGGTATTCATATTTCTTTTTCTGCCAATTGTGGTAGGAATTTATTTGCTGCTGCCGTCACGCTTAAAAAACTTATTCCTGGTGATGACCAGCCTGCTGTTTTACGCCTGGGGCGAGAAAGCCATTATTATGGTGCTGATTGTATCAACAGTTGCTGATTATCTTTGTGCTTTGATAATCGAAAAAGGCTACCGTAAAACAGGGATGGCTTTGTCGTTGTTAACCAACCTTTCGCTACTTGGTTTTTTTAAGTATTTCAATTTTGCCTTTGAAAATTATAAAGCTTTGTTAGACTTGTTGGGATTTTCGCATCCGGGTATAATGAATGTTCCTTATGTTGCTTTACCCATTGGTATTAGTTTTTACACATTCCAAACTTTATCATACACTATTGATGTTTACCGGGGCAATATTAAGGCTAATCACAACCTGATTGACTATTCGGCATTTGTTACAATGTTTCCTCAATTGGTTGCCGGGCCTATTGTCCGCTACTCCGATATCCATCATCAATTGAGAAATAAGGACATCAGCATCCAAAACTTTTCGCTTGGACTTCAACGCTTCATTATTGGACTGGCAAAAAAAATGATCGTTGCAAATACATTTGCCGAAATTGCCGATAAAACCTTCTCGTACGCACCTTCGGAACTGTCGTCAGCATTGCTTTGGTTTGGAGTGTTAGCTTATGCAATTCAATTGTACTACGATTTTTCGGGTTATTCGGATATGGCCATTGGAATGGGACACATGTTAGGATTCACTTTCCCGGAAAACTTTAATTATCCATACATTTCCAAATCAATAAGAGAAATGTGGCAGCGCTGGCACATAACACTTTCGACCTGGTTTAAAGATTATCTTTACATTTCATTAGGTGGCAGCAGAGTTTCATTACCAAGGGTCTACGTTAATTTAATCATAGTTTTCATAATAACCGGCCTGTGGCATGGCGCTGCCTGGAATTTTGTCATCTGGGGACTTGCCAATGGAGCTTTTATCATAATCGAAAAGGCTGGATTCGCAAAGGTTTTGAAAAAATTGGGGGCTCCATTTCAGCATTTTTATACAATCATGACCTGGCTTATTACATTGGTGATTTTCAGATCGCCGGATATGGGCTATGCAATTGATTATTATGCCCAAATGTTTGCCTTCTCTAAAGGGAACATTCCTTCGGTTACGTATTTCAGTTATTTTTATCTCAACACCCAAACCCTTATCATGCTTGTTATTGGCATTACTTTTTGTTTACCGGTTTACACATTAATCGAGCAAAAACTCAATATGATTATGAACCTTAATAATACCACACACGTCATGATGTCGATATTCAAAATTGCCTTTTTTGTCCTGATCCTATTTGTGTCTGCATCTTTTCTGGCCGCAGATGTCTATAATCCATTCATCTACTTTCGATTCTAATGAACATAAAAAAAACATCATATCTGGTCTTCGGCATTATTGTATTCTCGATGTTCCTGATACCGTCAGCTCTAAGAATTTTTAAAAATCTTAAACCCGGATTGTTCGCAAATATTAAGGTACAGCCAATTCCAACCACTTTTTATTCTAACAGCCTTAATGGTCAGGGATTAAAAGGAAAGTTAAAGGGTGTGTTAATGGATACACGGATTGCAGGTAATAATTTCGGAACCTGGTATAATGATAATTTTACCTTGAAAAGTGAATTACTAAAGGTGTTTCACTACGTTAAAGAAAACATACTTTTTAACGATCCGTTTCCCGGAAAAGTGATAAAAGGTAAGGATGGCTGGTTGTTTGCAGGCGATTTTTATGACAAAGGATTCTCTGAACAGCTTGGATATGAACGAATGAAAGATGAGGATATCAAAGAACTGGTTCAAATAATTGATTATTACCAGCAATGGTGCGCCAGCCTGGGCATTCGGTATGTTTTTATGCCAATTCAGGGAAAGGCTGGTTTCTATCACGAATATGTCCCATTAAAAAAGAGCGGACTTTTAACAACACTCGATTTATTGGTGAAACAACTGGAAACAACACAAGTAGTGGTAGTAGATGTAAGAAAATCACTTGAAAAGGGCAGGCAAAAACAACTCTACCTTAAAGAAGATACACATTGGAATGGAAATGGAGCCTGGTTGGCCTATAATCAATTGTTGGATACCCTCCAATGTTATATCCCTGAATTGATGAAACTGAAGGATAATGAAGTATTTACTGATACTATTTATCCCAGCAGC
>CAIYZW010000877.1 GCA_903930725.1 uncultured Bacteroidota bacterium | reverse complement strand
GATTCTGGCGAGACATCTCAACGGCGTCAACACCAGTTGTGGCATGTAAAATATGTTTGTTTAATTTTTTGAGTTCGATTGTGAGGATTAAATCTGAGGTTTCTTCATCCTCGGCAATCAATATTTTAAGTCCTGAAACATTAGCATCAGTATTTTGCGCTTCGCCAGAAAGTGTAACCGAAGGTTTCTGCTTTTCTTTGCGTTCGACGGTGTAAGGGATTGTAAAATAAAATACCGAGCCTTTTCCTTCTTCGCTTTCTACCCAGATATTGCCACCCAGCATTTCGACATACGCTTTCGAAATAGATAACCCCAATCCTGACCCCTGAAATGCTCTCCTGTCGCCAATATCGGCCTGTACAAACCTGTCGAAAACCGCTTTCTGCCTGTCTTCGGGAATACCGATGCCCGTGTCTTTTACGTAAAATTGGATTTCGACAGGCTCACTCACCAATTTTTCTGGTGTTTGGGTTGTTGAGCCTGCTGTTGGTTGGATTGGTGAGCTTGTCGAAACATACCCAAACTCGATGGAACCCTCTTTGGAATATTTAATGGCATTTTTTACCAGATTGGTTAGGATGGCATATAATTTTTCCCGGTCGGTTTTAATAATGGCTTTATTTTCGGGTAAGGTGTTCTTAAAGGATAAAAGCATTCCTTTTCGTTCGACTTCCGGTTTAAAGAAGGTGTAAAGGTATTCGACCTGCTCGTTGATGTTGGTTTCGGAAACCGAAACTTCCATTTGTCCGGCTTCTATTTTCGAAATATCAATAATGTCGTTTATGGTATTGAGCATCCGAATACCGCTTCTTTCGATAATGCTGATATATTTCTGTTGTTTTTCGCCAGTAAGATTTGGTTCTTTTAACAACTCCGAAAAGCCAAGGATGCCGTTCATCGGTGTCCGGATTTCGTGGCTCATGTTGGCTAAGAAGGCCGATTTTAGACGGTCGGATTCTTCGGCGCGCTCTTTGGCAACGATCAATTCCTCTTCATCTTTCAGCTTTTCGATGTACAAACTAACCTGGCTGGCAACGATTTCGAGCACTTCCCGGGTGTCTTTTTCGACGATATGGCTGTTTTCGTAATTTTGAATCACCATTACACCAATAACCTTGTTTTGGCTTTTTAACGGAATACCCACCCAATACTCGGCAGGTGTTCCAATTAAACTGAAACCATGCAATCGGGCAACCACATAAGCCTCATTCCTGTTTACATACAAGGGTTTTCCTTCGGAAACCACAATACCTGAAAGTGAATTTCTGGCCGACCATTCATCAAAATAATCTTTTTCATCGCTCCAAAAGGCATTTTTAAAGGTTTTGCTTGCATTGTTGTAAAATGCAATAAAAAAGTTTGTGGTATCTATTAAATGATGAAGCTCGGTTTTGATCACTTCACTTAATTCTTTTAAGCTTTTAAGGGTTGCAACGGCGTGGGCAATATTGTATTGGATATTATGTAAAAGCTCCGCCTTTTTACGTTCGGTTATTTCGCGAACGCTCACTATTACGGCATTAACCGAAGGTTCGTTAAAAAAGTTCTGACCAATGGCTTCAAAATAAACCCATCCTTTGGTTTTATGGATGTGCCGGTATTGAATGCTTAATAACCGTTCGGGATGACTTATGCCCTCGCTCCATAATTCCATCATTGTAGGCATATCGTCGGGATGAACAACTTCCAGAATGTTTTTGCCGGTGACTTCTTCGACCGTAAAACCTGACATTTTTTCGATTGCCGGGCTTACATAACGTTGTTTTCCATCAATATCAATAACCACAATTACATCCGACGAATTTTTAACCATCAGACGGAAGCGTTCTTCGTTTTTACGAATCATTTCTTCGTTTCGCTTGCGCTCTGTGATGTCGCGGAAGGTACCCATCAGGCAAAAGATCCCTTTAAAAGTTACTTTTGTTGCCAGAATTTCTACGGATACTTCACTGCCATCAGCCCGCACAACAATGGCTTCGACAGGTGGTGGAGACATGCTCTGCAATGCTTCGCTCTGTTGCTCTACAAATAAATTTGTATAGAAATCTCCCTCCTCCTGAGGGTGTAACTGCGATTGATGGAGACCAACAATTTCGTCATGGGCCATTTGCATTAGCCGGCAGGCTGCCTGATTTGCATCAATGATTATCCCTGTTTTTGCATCGGCAATAAAAATTCCGTCGGCAGCATTATCGAAGAGGCTCCTAAATTGAAGTTCGCTTTCTTTAAGCGCCAGTTCTGACTTTTTGCGCTCGGTAATATCCATTATTGATCCAACCATACGAAGCGCTCTACCTTCGTCGTTTCGCAGGATGTAGGCTCTATCTGTAACCTGTGCAAAGTTACTATCGGCTTTAAGAAACCGGTATTCATCAGACCAATATTCCTTGTCAGTGTTTTCGAGAAATGAAATGAAGTTTTTATAAACACGTGGCCTGTCGTCGGGATGGACACGACTAACCCACCATGCGGCACTTTGGGGATGGTCAACAATGTCTGTCCAGCCAAATACTGTTGTCCCGGCCTCGTTCCATTTTTGAAGGTCGTTTACAACATCCCAGTCCCAAACAACATCTCTGGTAGCTTTGTGCGCCAATCGAAGCCGTTCCAGGCTTTCGTGAAGTGCATTTTCAATTTTTCTGCGTTCCGTAATGTCGGTAGCTATCCCACTTAAAGCGATGGCGTTTCCGCTTTTATCGCGGATAACCTGTGT
This sequence comes from uncultured Bacteroidota bacterium, assembly GCA_903930725.1. GTDB lineage: Bacteria > Bacteroidota > Bacteroidia > Bacteroidales > 4484-276 > CAJATL01. Next base: position 4,202 of record CAIYZW010000877.1, on the reverse strand, counting down.
CCGGCAATCCATAATATGAGCGACACCTTCCGGCGTAAAATTGACAACTTCAACCCGTAAACTCCCTTCCTTCAAGGTATTTTCAAGGATTTCCTGTTGGGTAGCCCCATGTTCGGGGTCTTCACCAAATACATCAGTTGTCTGGCCTAAAATCTGGTGTTTGGGAAGATTGAGCAATTCGGACTGAGCCTGATTAACATACGAAATTACGCCGTTAACATCCGTAATTGTAACATGGTCTTTAATCTGATCCAAAACCAGCGATTTAAGCTGCAATTCTTCATCGGCTTTTTTACGGGCTGTAATATCGCGCAATACGTAAACCATCCCTATCGGGCTGCCGTTAGAATCCAGAACAACATCACCGTTTACTTCGCAATAAACCTGGATGTTATCCGGAAAAACGAGGCAATATTCCTGCAAACCGAGCCGTCTTTCGAACATTTCTTGTGTGTTTTTGATGGCTCTGTCTATATCTTTACCGGCGATAAAATCCAGCATGTTTTTACCGATGAAATACTCGCGGGGAATCAAATCAATTGATGAAAGTTTGTAATCATTAATAAAAGTGATGGTGCCGTCAATGTTGGTCCTGATGATTACTTCGGGAACAGTCAATAAAAGTTTTTTATGCAATTCCTCGCTAGCGCGGAGGTCTTCTGTAGCTTTTTTATGCTCGGTAACATCAATCATGTAGCCCTGAAATTGCACTAATTCGCCTTTTTGATTAAAATCGCCAAAAACATTTTCGATGCAATTGATAATTTTACCGTCCTTACGCTGCAAATCATAATTGGAGTTATTCAGTATTTTTTGTTCGGTAAGAAGTTTCAAAAACGAAACACGGTCGCCTGGCTGAGGATAAATGATGTTCATGTTTGAAGAGAGCAATTCTTCTTTGCTGTCAAAACCGAGCATTTTAACAAAAGTGGGATTACAATCTATCAGTTTTCCTTCGGGGGTTGAGAGATAATTGCCGGTAATGTCTTTTTCGAAGAAATTCCGGTAATGCTGTTCCGATTTTTTAAGTTCTTCCTCAAAGTGTTTTCGGGCGGTGATATCTCTGGCATTTGTAATAATACCGTCAATGCAGCCATCATTCACGAGATTTTTGGCAAAAGCTTCTATCACACGATAATTACCATCTTTATGCAACAAGCGTGTCTCAAAATTGGCTGTATTTCCCGGCTTTTCGAGTAGTTTCGAAAACACTTCCTTCATTTCAGGCAAATCATCAGGATGAATTGCTGCAAAAATGTTTTTTCCCAACCGTTCTTCTGGTTTAAAACCTAAAATTTTACTAATTGCAGGGCTAAGACTTCGGGAAGTGCCGTCGGTGTTGGCAACGGCAATAAGGTCGTCCGAATTTTCGACCAGTAGGCGGAATCGTTCTTCACTTTTCGATATTTCGGCAAGCAGTTTATCTTTTTCGGCCAGAGCACGCCGGCCCATGATTTCGTGAAGTCCAAGATTGGATAAGATTGTGGCGAAGTCGGTAAAAAAATCCATCGCCGATTTAAGTGTTACTCTCGAAATACGAGGCACTTCGTCGAGCGCTTCAATGTAGATCTGCTCGTCAAATCCAAATCGACGGGCTTGATTTCTGAATAAATCATAGTCAATTGTTTCGTCATCAAAGAAAAACTGACCCATGAAAATATTGCCAAAATGATGGCCTTCGAGCACAATTGGTGTTGCAATGTCCCAAAGGTTGTTTTTGCAACGGTACAATTTGGATGTACCGGGTTTTATATCCTTCGAAAGGAAAATATCGCTTGTGAAGCAGTTTTGACGCGTTTCGGGGTTGCGACGGTGAAAAGCTGTGCAAATGCGCTGCCAGCCAACACCAACAAGGAAGTTGTCGTTCAAATCACCAATTACCATGGGTAATCTGGTTAAATCGTAAAATTTATCCATGAGTTTTTGGATGGCTTCGCTGTCAACCAAATCGGCAAGTTCCAAAACACTCAGGTCGCCTAAAGGCGATTCGATTTCCTGGAGTTTCCTTTTTACAACTTCTTTACTCTTGAGTAATTCCTGGTTTGCGGATTTTAAGCTTGTAATATCGCCAAAAGTGGAATATGCCTGATAGGGCATGGTTTCGCCTGCTTTAAATTCGGGAACAGCGTTGATGAGCAACCAGCGATAATTATTTTCGAAAGGATTAAAAACACCCATAATTACGTTATTTACCGGTTTTCCGGTTTTAAGGGCCATCATAACGGGGTGTGTTTCGCCTGGAAAATCTGAACCGTCTTCGTGAATGCTGTGCCAGCGCGGATCATAGGAGGTTCTTCCCTGCATCTGATCAAATGACAAACCCAGGATTCGTTCAGCGGCGGGATTGGCAGCAATAATTTTTCCGCCTTCCTGGTGGTAAACTACCCCCAATTCCATTGTTTGAAAAAGGTTAGCAAAGTCAGTTGTTTGGTTAGAGACCGCTGCTTTTGTACCCATATTTTATCTTATTTGAGTAATTACTTTTTAATACATAAAAACATTATCCGATCCGGTGGCTATTGGGAAGTGACCAGTCGCCTGTCGGCAGTGGGCAGTTTTTTACCAATTTTCCAAAATTCCATTCTTCCACTCTTCCATCTTTCCAATTTTCCATTCTTCCGTGGTTAATACTTGTTTATCAAAGTCAGCAAATCACTTTTCTTAATTGGTTTGGCGATGTATTCGTCGCAGCCGGCGTCGAGCGCTTTTTCTTTATCACCACTCAAGGCGTAAGCTGTAACAGCAATAATCGGAAGCCCGGGCTTTTCGGATTTGATGATTTTGGTTGCCGTGATACCATCCATCACAGGCATTTTTAAATCCATCAAAACCATTTCGATTTCGGGATATTTATGAAATGCATCCACCGCTTCTTTGCCATTTAAAACATGGATAATGCGATGATTTTCGCGTTGGAGGATTGCTTCGAGAAGCTGATAATTGCTGTATTCGTCCTCGGCAACAAGCAGGGTTTTGGATCGGCGGACCTCAGGAGTGGCCAAAGCTTGCGGGATTTCCTTAATAAATCGGGGATGCACCGGTTTATAGGGCAGCGTAAAGTAAAATGTTGATCCTTTGCCCCGCTCCGAATTTAGCCAGATTCTACCTCCCAGCAATTCGATGTAAGCCTTAGAGATGGTTAATCCCAGGCCGTTTCCTCCATATTCGCGCTTTTTATCGGGATTGAATTTGCGGAACCGCTCAAAAACAACTTTATGATATTCGGCATCAATCCCAATGCCGGTGTCGGAAATAAAAAATTCCAGTTCCATGTTTTGACTTTGCTCAACAACCCCAGTGTCCTGATTGACTAATGCGGTATTTGAGCTTGCCGACACCACCGGTCTTAAAGTACATCCAAATTCGATTTTGCCGGAGTCGGTAAATTTTACAGCATTTCCGATAAGGTTATTAAGAATTTGCCTTAGTTTTACTTCATCGGAAATTATGTTTGCCTGGTTTTGATTCAGATCGGTTTTGAAGTTAAGCATTACCGATTTTGGGCTTGTAAAATTGGTGTAATGGTTGAAGAATTCGCTAAGAAGTGTGTTAACATTTATCTTCATTTCGCGAATTTCCTCAAGTCCGGCCTCGATGCTGGCAATATTGATAATTGCTTCGATGATTGAGGTAAGCTGGTTGCCGTTTTGATGGATGATACGGATAAAATACTGCCGTTCTTCGTTGGTAATATCTTCCTGGTCGAGCATATCGCTAAAACCCATGATACCATTGAGAGGAGTGCGTATTTCGTGCGACATGTTGTTGAGGAAAGATGTTTTTAGTTTGTCGCTTTCCTCGGCTTTTATTAAGGCGAATTTAATATCCTCTTCTGCTTTTTTGCGCTGTATCGAAATACTTATCTGATCCGAAACAAACTCGAGCATCTCCACATCTTTTTCGTTGTAAGCGTCTGGATTGTCGTAGCTCTGAACCGCAAACGCGCCAATAACTTTCCCATCCTGATGCAAAGGAACGCCAAGCCATATTTCGCTTGGTGTGCCGATTAGCTCAATTTCTCCGGCGAGTTTCATTTCTTCTTTTTTTGCCTTAGTCACCAGGAGCGATTTGTTGTGTTTTATTACATAGCCGGTAAGCGATTTTTCGGCTGGCCAGGAGGAAATATTGTCCTTTTCGTCGTTGGTTAGTGGAGAACTTAGTAAACCCGTTTTTTCGTCATAAAGAGCAATAAAGAAGTTTTT
>CAIYZW010000876.1 GCA_903930725.1 uncultured Bacteroidota bacterium | reverse complement strand
CTCCACATATTGTTATTTATGATTGCCGGTTGATACTGTCCGCTATGCCAGGCATTTAATTTTTCTTTTTCTAATTTGACCATTGACATCTCAGCGGCAAAAACAATTTCTTTACTGAGTAATCGTGCAACTTTTAATTGCGAAACAATGGTGTTGCCCATCCAGTTGGCATTGGTTAATTGATCGCTGACAGCCATTGGGACGGCCATGAAATCAACGTAATTGGTACTTGCACCGATAAGCCAGGGGCGCATCTTGTTTTGTGATTGTGCTGCAAATGTTACAGCAAAAAACACCGTTAGAAGTAAAATAATCTTTTTCATCGTCTTATATTTTAAGTAATTAAATTAAATTTGAATTCGTTTGTGCAAAGGTCACTGCATTTATACCGGAAATTGTTACACAATAAATTAAATGAGTTACATCATTCACACATTATCAATTGTTTTGCTGGTTTTAATGAATTGCAAGGCCAATGGTTGAAACGCCTGTCGAAAGATCAAGGAACATTCCAACCTTATTATTAAAATGGTATTCGGTGCCGACATGCAAATCGAGAAACAATGGTGATGGGCTATTGTAATAATCCCTGTCGCCATTATAGCCATCATCCCAGCTCGAATTTACTACTGCAAATCCCAACGAACCTGCAAGGTAAAAATCCCAGTCGGAATTTGCCTCAAAAATCCGGTCGAAATAGTAAGTTCCTTTTATTCCGATAGGAATTACGGTTTGATGGTAGTAATAGTAGTTGTTGTCCCAATTGTGGCGGTTTTTGTACGAATAAAAACTGATAAACGGAGCAAGTGTAAAACTGTTTGCCACATCAAATTCGTAGTCGAGGTGAAAAACGGGCAACGAATGGTCAACATAGCCATAATATCCAGCATATCCCCCGATACCTAAGCCCAGGTTTAAGGTTTTTCCGTAGTGTTCTGAATTTCTTGCCTGTTGTGCTGATAGATTTGTTCCTACAATTATAAGGAACAAAAGCAATGTTAATGAGATGGTTTTCATTTGATTAAAGTTTTTAGATTATTAATAAAATTTCGTTCGTATTGTTTTAAATCTGTAAATTTTTGTTAAAAGCATGAGGTTGCCTTCATTTATTTTTCTTGCCTTTTCCATTGTTATGTTTCTGATCTTTTTTCCCGTTTCTATTGTTGCCCTCGTTTTTACCATCACGCTGGTTGTCGTGCTGAGGTGGATTATACTTTGCCTTGTATTGGCTTTTACCAGGCCTGTTGCCGATGGTTTTTTGAGCAGGGCCGTGGTAGCCTTTTGCGTATTTCCTTTTATAGTCGTTGTGATTTTGGTAAGGCGTGTTTCCATGATAATCGTGCATCACCACTTTGTAACCGTTGTACAGATCATAATTCCTGTAACGGTACGGAAGATAACTCCGATGAACCCAAATTCCATCGTTCATATAGATAAACATGGCAGATGGAACATCATAATAGGCCTCCACATCCGGCAGGTAATAATATTGTACTTCGGTATATCCAACAGGCCCCCAGAGCGGTGGAGAGCCAATATTTATATTTACCGAAACCTGCGCCATTGCTGCACTCCCAAGAAACAACAGCAATCCCATCACGAATAATTTTATCGTTTTCATTGTTTTTGCTTATAAAGTTTGATAATCTTTTTCACAGTACAAAGGTCTATCCTTTGATACCCGAAAGCGTTACATAATAAAAGGGAAGAGTTACATCTTTCACACATTATCTCATTGTTATGTTGCGCTTGTTTTGGATTTTGGCGTGTGCTGTATTCTATTCCTGCACGGAAGAACATCACGGAAAAACCAATATTTGTTTGCAACCAACTCTACGCCCAGGGAGTATTAAGGTTCGATAATCCTCATATAAATTAAAACACCTGCGGCTGCAGTCATTAATACCAGGGCGGCAAATCCAAAAATATTAGAGGCTCTTCCATTGGTGAATTTGCCCATTATTTTTTTATTATTCGAGATATGAAGAATGATTGCAATCAAAACAGGCGCAGTCATTCCATAAAGTATGGCCGAATAAATCAATGCATTAATTGGCGAAATACCCATGTATGTCATTGATAATCCAAGTACCAGCGAAATGCCAATGATGATATAAAAAATCTTTGCCTGATGGAATTTTTTATCTAATCCATTTTTCCAGCCAAATGTTTCCGTAAAAATATACGACAACGAACCACTCAATACCGGGATGGCTAATAGTCCGGTGCCAATTACACCAATAGCAAAAAGCAGATAAGCCGAATCGCCGGCTAATGGTTTTAAAGCCTGAGCGGCCTGCTCAACCGTATCAATCTGATGAATACCTGCATTAAATAAAACCGTCCCTGTGGTGAGAATGAGAAAAAACATAACAATATTCGAAAACAGCATTCCAAAGTCAACATCACTTTTCATTTCGGAAATGATTCTTTTGTTGACCACCAGATGCTTTTTCTTTTGCTGCTCAACTTCCATCGTAGCCTGCCAAAAGAAAAGATACGGCGAAATAGTAGTGCCAAGGATGGCAACCAGCATACTGATATAATCTTTGTCGAATTTTATGGTAGGGATAAAGGTGGCTTTAAGGATGGCACCCATATCCTGTTTGTATAAAAACGGAATAATGAGGTAAACAACAAGTACGATGCTCAGATATTTCAGCACCGAAGCAATTCGTTG
>CAIYZW010000875.1 GCA_903930725.1 uncultured Bacteroidota bacterium | reverse complement strand
ATCCGGCACAATTACGGGGTAATCGTCGTCGCTTCCGCAGATGACCACGATTTCGGCTTTGCTTTCCAAACTTGCAGCAACGCCTTCTTCGATGGTTTTAAAACCGTTGTTATCAACAACCTCAAACCCGGCACAGGCAAAAAAGTTGCTCGAAAACTGCGACCTTGCACGGCGCATAGCTAAGCTGCCGAAAGTGAACATGAAAGCTTTCGGTCGTTTGTTTTTCAACGTATAAAGGTCGGTTTTGTAACGCAAAAGTTCAAAACCCTGCGCCCCGCGGTAGGTTTTTAATGGTTCAGCAATAACATTTTCTGTTATTTCAGATAATGGCTCAACAACCGCCGTATCAATTTCCTTATTTACAAATTCGTTGAAATTTGGATATTGATTGGTGCCGATTAAAATTTCCTTTCGGTTGGCGATGGCTGCATCGCGTTTTTCTGCGGTTTCTTTAATCCTTTGCTGAATAAATCCCTTTTTGAATGCTTCGATAAATCCGCCCATTTCGCTGATCTGAAGAAAAACTTTCCAGGCTTCTTCAACCAATGCATCTGTCAGGTTTTCGAGATAATAGGAGCCGGCAGCCGGATCAATCACTTTGTCGAGGTAACATTCTTCTTTAATTACCAATTGCTGATTGCGGGCGATGCGCTCCGAAAATGCAGATGTTTGCTCGAAAACCGCGTTGTAAGGACGAACCGTCAGCGAATTTGTTCCGCCAATGATGGCCGACATGGCTTCGGTTGTCGTGCGGAGCATATTCATTTGCGGGTCGTACATGGTTTTGTTCCAGTCGGCAGTTACCGTGTGAATATGCGTTTTGGCAAATTCGGCATCCGAAGGCCCGTAAGCATTTACGATTTTTGCCCAAAGCAGCCTTGCCGCCCGGATTTTGGCGATTTCCATAAAATAATTGGAACCCGGGGCAAAGGTGAATTTGATTTTAGGCGAGATGTCGTCAATGCTGCTGCCCAGGTCGGTGAGTTTCGAAAGATATTCGTTGCCGTAAGCCAGTCCAAAAGCCAGTTCTTCGGCGATGGATGAACCTGCATTTTTAAAATAACGGGCGTTTACTGCCAAAGTTCTGAAATGTGGAACGTGCTTAGATTCTTCAATCAAAGTTTTACAAATTTCAAAATCTGAAGATTCCGATGTATAAAAATTTCCTATTAAAATAAGGTTGCCAATTGGGTCAAAATCAACGGAGCCATGGATTTTGGATAAATCGCGGTTGTATTTTTTAAGCAAGTTAAGGTAAATCCTGAGTACCTGCAAAGCCTGTTTTCCGCAAACAAAATTCACTTCCACAATTTGTGCATAAATGTTCTCCATCAACTTTTCGATCTCATCAATTTCAGGCTCTTTGGTGGGATCGAGTAAAAAACCGAGCGAATCAACGCCCTTCATCAAAATATCGAGGGCCAGTTTGTTAGTTTCGGAAATATCGCCAACAGGCAAATCCTGACGGACGAACCAGTTATTTTCGGTTTTCCGGCTGGTTCGCACAAACGGGAAATCGCCGGGGAAAACATTGAGATATTCAAGATTTTTGATGTCTTCGGCACGGTAGTAAGGTTTCACATCAAAACCTTCCATGGTTTTCCAAACTAATTTTTTTACATAATCAGCCCCTTTGAGGTCTTTTTGGATCAAGGCTTCCCATGTTTCGGTCGAAACCGGCTGGAAGGTGTCGAACAGCTTTACGTCTTCGTTATTTTTTTCATTAAATAAATCCATAGTTTAACGGATATTTAGTTTTGAAATCGTTCAATCGTTAACATTAAATCCTCAAATACAACAGGTTTAGAATTTGAGGCTGCAAAAATAAAACAAAAAAGACATCGGGCGACCCTGAGGCTTTGAATTATTGTTATTTGATTAACAAAGCGGGCCTGGTGTTTTACATTAATTATTTCGCGAAAACTTTGATATTCCAAAACCGCAAAGGTCTTTTAAACCTGGTAGGTTTATTAAGTCTGCCTTTTTGACATGGAAATTGTCATTAGAAAAACTGGTTTCAAAAATCCGAAATCGAAATCAATAACATCTCATTATCAATATCATAGACTGAATGATTTCGTTTCGATGAAATTTTTTCTCCATTTTAACTTTTCAATTCAAAAACAAATTTCCCAAATGGCATAATGATTGAGAAAGGGGCTGCCGTCACAAAGAATTTACAATAAACTTTTATATAGAAATTTAGAAAGGAGCCATAAAAAATGGGAAAAATCATTGGAATTGACCTCGGAACAACCAATTCGTGTGTTGCTGTTATGGAAGGCAGCGAACCTGTAGTTATTCCAAACTCAGAAGGTCGCAGAACTACACCATCAATCGTCGCTTTTACCGAAAATGGAGAACGTAAAGTGGGCGATCCGGCCAAGAGACAGGCTATCACAAACCCTACAAAAACCGTTTCGTCAATTAAAAGGTTCATGGGTGAACCATTCGATAAAGTTACAAAAGAAGTAAACAGGGTTTCGTTTAAAGTGTTAAAAGGCGAAAATAATACCCCACGCGTTAAAATTGACGACCGTCAATATTCTCCGCAGGAAATTTCGGCCATGGTGCTTCAAAAAATGAAGAAAACCGCCGAAGATTATCTTGGTACGACGGTAACCGAAGCCGTAATTACCGTTCCCGCATATTTTAGCGATTCGCAACGTCAGGCTACAAAAGAAGCCGGCGAGATTGCAGGATTAATTGTCCGCAGAATCATCAACGAACCTACCGCTGCAGCTTTGGCTTATGGCCTCGATAAGAAAAAACAAGACCTTAAAGTTGCTGTTTTTGACCTTGGTGGCGGAACATTCGATATTTCAATTCTTGAACTCGGTGACGGTGTTTTTGAAGTAAAATCAACAAACGGCGATACACACCTTGGCGGTGATGACTTTGACCATTTGGTGATTGACTGGCTGGCTGGCGAATTTAAAAATGAACACAACATTGACCTCCGGAAAGATCCGATGGCCATGCAGCGTTTGAAAGAAGCAGCCGAAAAAGCAAAAATTGAACTTTCAAGCTCAAGTGAAACCGAAATCAATCTGCCATACATCATGCCGATTGACGGAATCCCGCAGCACCTTGTTAGGAAAATTACCCGTGCAAAATTTGAACAACTCACACAAAGCCTCATCCAGGCAACTGTTGAGCCATGCCGCAAAGCTTTAAAAGATGCCGGTCTTTCGGCTTCGGAAATTGATGAAGTGATTTTAGTTGGTGGATCAACCCGGATTCCGGCAATACAGCAGGTTGTGAAAGATTTCTTTGGCAAAGAGCCTTCAAAAGGTGTAAATCCCGACGAAGTTGTGGCCATTGGCGCAGCTATCCAGGGCGGTGTTTTAACTGGTGAGGTAAAAGATGTTCTTCTTCTCGACGTTACCCCGCTCAGCATGGGCATCGAAACACTTGGTGGTGTGTTGACAAAATTGATTTCATCAAACACAACCATACCTACAAAGAAATCCGAAGTATTCTCAACTGCCGCCGACAATCAGCCTTCGGTCGAAATTCACGTGTTGCAGGGCGAAAGAGCGATGGCCAAGGATAATAAAACCATTGGTCGTTTCCATCTCGACGGCATTCCAATGTCGCCGCGTGGAATCCCTCAAATTGAGGTTACTTTTGACATTGATGCCAACGGAATATTAAATGTTTCGGCAAAAGACAAAGGAACCGGAAAAACGCAGAGCATCCGCATTGAAGCTTCTTCGGGACTTACCGACGATGAAATCAAAAAGATGAAAGCTGAAGCCGAGGCAAATGCCGAAACCGACCGGAAAGCAAAGGAAAAAGTTGATAAACTTAATGCTGCCGATTCGATGATTTTCCAGACCGAAAAACAGCTTAAAGAATATGGCGACAAACTGCCGGCTGACAAGATAAAACCTATCGAAGATGCTTTGGCCGAACTTAAAGCCGCACATAAAAGCGAAGACATTGCCACTCTTGATGCAGCAACCGAGAAATTAAGCAAAATGTTCCAGGCTGCCAGTCAGGAAATGTACAACTCCACTCAGGGCCAGCAGGCAGGTGGACAACAGGGCCAGCCAGGCGGCGGACAAGGTCAGCCGGGTGGAAATGGCGGCGCCAAAAAAGATGACAACGTTACGGATGTAGATTTTGAAGAAGTAAAGTAAAATCGTCATCCTGCAAATTAAAAAATCCTGGTGAGTTTTCACCGGGATTTTTTTTTGAAACGCATCAATCAGCCCATCTGAGCCCGAACAAACCCTGGTAATGCTTTTTCTGTACATTTCATTAAAGCAATGCTATCGCTAAAATTACGAGTGTTGATAAATTCATGATTGTTTT
>CAIYZW010000874.1 GCA_903930725.1 uncultured Bacteroidota bacterium | reverse complement strand
CCAACAGGAACCCAAATTGGTGTTTTTGATAGTGAATTATGTGTTGGAACTGCTTTTTATGCCGGTAATCCAAACCAGAATATGATTGCCTGGAAAGCCGATCCTGCGCAAAACCTTGCCGGATTTACTGCCGGTAACCCGATGACATTTAAATATCATACCATCTGGCATTCGGAGGTGAGGAATTTTGCAGCCCTAAAAACGATGGTTAAAGGAAATGGCAACTTTGGAAATGGAACTTTTAGTGTGGTTAATCTTTCGGTTACCACCAACCTCATTCCCGATTACAGCACATCGGCGGAGCTTCTGAATTTCAACACTGTGGTGGTGAATCAGAGCAAAACGTTGCCAATTGTTTTTCAAAATAATGGTACAGCAATTCTGGCCATAAGTTCGATCAGCAATTTGGATTCTCACTTTACACGTTCGGATAATAGTTTTTGGTTGGTTCCTGGAGCAAAGGATACATTATTTGTAACTTTCAAGCCAACGGCTGTAACTACCTACAGCGATAATCTGACCTTTAATACTGATGATCCGGATTTTCCGGTTGTGTCGGTACCGCTTTATGGAACAGGGCTTCCACAGCCATCTCCGCAAATAATCGTAAATCCTTCGACCCTCAATTTTGGAGGTATTGCTAAAAATACCACCAAAACTTTGTCGCTTAATATTCTTAATCCAGGCAACGGAACATTGACGGTTACAGGAATCCCTTCATCAAATCCTGCTTTTACAGTGCTTGGCGGTACATCTTTTTCGTTGGGACAAGGGGAAAACAGGAATGTTACCGTCGTTTTTTCGCCAACACAGGCGGGAAGTTTTACAGGGCAGCTCACCATACAAAACAATGCACAAAATGTTATTGTTCCACTTTCCGGGATAGCTTCAAGCGGACATTTTACAGGAGTTGCTCCAACCGGAAAGCCCTACACTATTCTTGTCGAAGATGTTGATATTGATGGTTTCAGGCCAAAGGTTGGCGATGAAGTTGCTGTTTTTGATCAAAATCTTTGTGTTGGGGTAGGTGTTGCCGGACAAGGCGGAAACAGTCTGCTGCTGACCGGAAGCAATGGTTACGTCATTAACGATAATTCGGCAGCTTTCGATGTCCAGCAACTTACCATTTCGGCATGGGTTTATTCTTCTAATTTTAGTCAGAATGGATTTATCTTCGAAAAAGGCCAGGTAAACAGCCAGTACTCCCTGTTTTTTGAAGGAAGTAATATCAATTTCAGAACTTTTCCTAACGTTGGCGGAAGCTATGATGATTTCTATACAAACATTACTACTGCCGGATTTCAGAACAATAAATGGAATTTTGTAACTGTAACATTTAATGGCTATCAAAAATCACTTTACGTGAATGGCGAGCTAAAAGCAACACAATCGTACAATAAACAGCTTCGTACCGGACAGGCAGGCCAAATCATTGGCGCCTATGGAGGAAACGGTGGCCATTCGTATTATTTTAACGGCAATATTGATGAAGTAAACGTCTGGAATTATGCCCGAACTATTTTTGAAATCCAGACCGATATGAACCGCCAACTCACAGGTAACGAACCAGGCCTTGTTGGTTACTGGAATTTTAATGATGGTAACTTTAACAACCTGGTTGCTGGCGCTACGCCATCTTCTTTGGGTGGAAACGCGAGTTTGCAGGGCGTTCAAAATCCAGAAATTTTTACCAACCTCGTAATTACGGCATGGGAAAAGGATCTGCAGTTAGGCTTGCCAGGATTTACATCAGGCAATCCGATGTCGTTTAAAGTATGGACTCAGATTTATGACAGCTGGGTTGAAGTAAGCCCGGTTCCGGAATTTATTGTTGGAAATGGAAATTTTGGCTTTGGCCAGATGACATCGGTAAATTTGACTGGTACAACGGGCCTTGAGCCTGATATTTCGGTGCCTTTCGAAAGCCTTTATGTTGGACAGGTTATCGTTGGTTCAAGCGTTGTAAACACGATCACGGTTTCAAATCAGGGAAATGCCCCTTTGCATTTTACACTTAGCGACAATTCCACGGCTTTCAGCACGAGTATAACCACCGGTACTGTTCCTGCCAGCAGCTCTTTGGATTTTCAGGTAACATTTGCACCTGCCTCAGCGGGCGGTTATTCCGGTATTTTAACCATTCAGAGCAATGACCCTGATGAATCGCAAATTGTTATCGGCCTCGAAGGTTTTGCATTACCGGCAGGATCAGCAAATATTGGTACTTCATTAAACCTTTTAAACTTTGGAAGTGCCGAAGTTAATTCATCAAAAACGCTTACGCTGGTTGTGATAAACACCGGAACAACAGCATTAACGGTGAGTGGAATTACTTTTAACAATACAGCTTTTACCGGCACACCTACATCATTCACACTGCCAAACACAAATGATGTAAGAGAAATTCTGGTTACTTTTCACCCTGTAACCAAAGGTTCTTTTTCAGGAATTATGACCATCAGTTCAAATGCTGCTCAAAAGCAGGTAAATATGGTTGGAACCGGTTTTGAAGATCATTTTAACGTTGTCGAACCTACCGGTTTGCCTTACAATATTATTGTTCAGGAAACCAATCTTGACGGACAAATTATTCCAGGCGATCAGCTTTCGGTTTTCGATGGCAACCTTTGTGTTGGTATGGCAGGCAGTTTCTCATCAGCAAATTTAAAATCAGCAAAATTCAGCGGAAGCGGTTCATATCTTCAAATTCCAAATGCTGCTTCGCTCAATCCGTCGGTAATTACTGTTGAGGCCTGGGTTAAAACCACCGATGCCGGTGCGTCAAAAACAATTGTGAGCAAGACTACCGGCTGTGCCAGTTCGGGTTACTTGCTTTGGCTCAACGAAAATGGCGTTGGTGCCGGTCGTCCTGGTTTTTGGGTTGGCGATGGTCCGTGGTTGGATGCAAGTATTGCCATCCACGATGGGCAATGGCACCACATAGCCGGTACTTTTGACGGTACTGTTGCTAAGATTTATGTTGATGGCGTTTTACGAAATTCGAGAACTTCTGCCGAAAACCTTACTTCATCCAGCACTTTACAAATTGGCGGTTCGACCAATTGTGGTGGCTATCTCAACGGTAATCTTGATGAAGTAAAAATCTGGAATTACGCCCTCAACGACTCACAGGTCGGGCAATCCATGAACAGCAGTCTTGTGGGTAACGAGACAGGGCTTGTAGGATATTGGCCGTTTGAAGAAAACTTTAACGATAAATCAACCAACAATCACAGTACACAGGTTGTTGGAACCACAACACTCGAAGTCGCAGCGCCGGCACTCATCAACGACCACAACATCAACATTACCGCATGGAAAAAGGATGTTCCAAACGGCCTTCCGGGTTATACGACCGGAAACCCGATGTCGTTCAAACTTTGGACGGAAATCAACGGATTTCCAACCGAACTTACTGCAACTCCAACATACATTGTTGGAAACGGTAATTTCGGTTTTGGGCAGTTTTCGGTGGTTAACCTTGCGTTTAATCTTCCGGAAATTGCAGTAAATCCATCAGAATTGTTTGTAGCGCTCGCCGAGCCTGATTCGACCGAAAGAACGCTCACCATTTCCAATGCCGGAAGTACCCCACTTGAGTTTGATATTTCATATTCGAATTCGACAGGTACCAATGGAAAATCAATGCTGCTGGATGGAAGTGACGATTATCTTAAGGTAAACTACAATTATCCAAATCTGAATGAAATTACGCTCGAGGCATGGATTTATCCAACAAATATTTCGGGGACAAGATATATTTTCAGCACAGGAAGAGATTGTTGTACACCTACCGGTGGTTTTAATTTATGTATCAGCGATGGTACACTTTCCGGGCATGTTTGGCGAAGTGCTTCTTCATTGACTTTTGGGACAAGCGCTTCAAATGTCATCAAAGCCAACCAGTGGCAGCATGTAAGTATGACTTATGACGGCACTCAGGTAAAACTTTTCATGAACAGTGAAGAAGTGGCTGTTTCAACGGTCATGAGTACCTCCGCCATCCTGAATGGGTCTAACAGCCTGCACCTGGGAATTCTTGCATACTCGGTTCCAAGTTTTTACGATTTCGCAGGATACATTGATGAAGCCCGTATCTGGAATAACGCGCTGGAACAAACAGAGATCAAACAAAATTATAACCGGATTTTGTCAGGAACCGAAACCGGACTGCTTGGTTACTGGAACTTTAACGATGGCACTGCCCGTGATCTTACAATCAACGGACGTAACGGCGTTTATAATGGAAATGCAGCAGCCAATGCACTCAATGCTCCTGCTGTTGGCTGGATGAAGGTTATCGCATCAAATAATATTGTACCTCCGGGTGGATCAACCGATATAACGCTGGCATTTAATTCGACCGGACTAAATGATGGACTTTACGGATTAAACCTGATCTTAAGCAATAATGTACCCGATAACTCGCCGGTTACAGTTCCGATATCTATGAACGTGACCGGCAATCCGCAGATTTCATCTTCGGTGCCGGCTTTGAATTTTGGACAGGTTGTGGTAAATGGCGTTTCAAATAAAACCCTGAATTTAAAAAATATCGGTACAAAAGATCTG
>CAIYZW010000873.1 GCA_903930725.1 uncultured Bacteroidota bacterium | reverse complement strand
TGATGTTATTGCCTTTTTCACGCAGTTCTTGAACCCGTGCCGCTGGGTGCATTACGTCCAACTCTTGACGGGCTTGTAAGGTCGTCATCGAACCGTTTATTTTCAGGTAATCCAGAATTACAAATTGTTGGCTATTGGTATCGGTGGCTAATACTGCTACCTTAAAACCATAACCCATTGTATTACAATATTAAATGCCAACTTTAATGAGATGAGATAGAATGATTAATGCATTCATTATTCTATACGAGGCTTTAATCATGTCTATCATCAAAAAAACGATAAAACAACAAATCGAAAAGTTTAAAAAATCATTTTTTCAATCGCCAAACTTACCTTTTAGTAACTTTTTGGCAGATGATGATATTGCCGATATTATCGAACATACGCCCCATAAACGAAATACTGTTTTCACACCCCTAGTCACGCTCAAGGCCTTTATCTTTCAGGTGTTAGGCGATGATGGTTCTTGCAAGCAAGCGGTTGCCAGCGTGTTAGCGGATCGAGTATGCGATGGGAAAGCAGCCATCAGCGTTAATTCGGGGCCTTATTGTAAGGCGCGTCAACGTTTGCCCTTGGTACAGATGAAGGCAGCCGCGACCAACACGGGATCGCGGCTTCATCAACAGAGCACTGAAAAATTGAAATGGTTCGGCTATAACGTTGTTCTCGTTGATGGCTTTACCGTACAAATGCCCGACACACCGGAAAATCAAGCTGTTTTTCCGCAGCCAAGCCATCAAAAACCTGGATTGGGCTTCCCCATGGCACGCATTGTTACGTTAACCTCATTAGCGGCTGGGAGCGTCATTAACTATAACCTTGGGCCTTATCAGGGCAAGCAAACAGGCGAGACATCCTTGTTTAGCCAATTGATCAATTGCCTCTCCTTGGGTGATTTGCTAATGGCAGACCGTTACTACTCACCATTCGCTCTTTGCAGCACGACTATCCTGAATTCCCCAAAGCCCCATATGCGCCCTCCAATCCAAGCCTGTTCAGGATGGCTTGTTGCACAGCCGTTAACGGCGACAACCAGCGCAGTACCTCGTTGCCAACAGCATCTTGGATAATCGTTAACGTGATACCGTCAAAAGCTTTTAGGATGCGTTCGGCAGTAGGCTTATCCGTTTCTTTGCTATGGTTTTCAGGATGTAGATCTGGCAACTTGGCCTTATCATTCTGCAAAGATCTACGGATGACAAATTCAATCAGCGTCAGCACTCGTACTCCCAGTGTCAGTAAATGGTTCAATCCTTTAATTTGGTCATTCCGTTTCACGAACAACGGCGCGATATTCAAGCGACTTTTAAGGCGGTTAAATATCCGTTCTACACGATATTCCTTGCGATAGCACACTACGGCGTCATTGAGCGATAGTGCAGATTTGGCAGCATTGGTCACAAAGGCTTTCCAGCCAAAGCGCTGCTTGGCGGCCACAATGGCGGTGTCATTACGTTGGACTGCGGTGATTTGATAGCGAATTTTTTCTGTTGTCCGCTGTTCACGGTTACTGGAACCACGGCCTTTGCCAACGTAGCGGGTTTGGGTTTTGCTCTGCTTTTCGTAGTCGACCTTGAGTAATCCTTCTACCCGTTGTGTCTTGAGGATTTTGGCGATCGCTGCCGTTAGTTTTTCTTCTTCCACGATTTGCCGCTTGCCTCTGCCAACCTTTGGCGTGAGTGCTTCAATTTGTTTTTGCGCGGTATCCAACCGTTTTTCCAGCCCCCGTGATTGTCGTTCTGCATGAGCCGGTGAGTGAACCACCAGGACACGTTCTGGCACGGTGACGATTTCTTCGCCTACTTGCTGCTGTTGTGTCCGTTCAAATTCGTAGGCAGTGGCGATCAGCACTTTTTCACCTAACTCATTTTCTCTGAATAGAGGTTCCAGGCTACCGTCTTTGGCCTTATCAAGTCCTTTGTTTATCCATTCGGGCATGTCCTGCGCCGTACAACCTGTATTCGGTAAGGGTGACAGGTAAAAATGCCCACCTAAGGCAATGTGCATCCGGTTTGCTAATGAACTCATCTTGCAATCACCCACAAAGAGTAAACCAAGCTTGTTTAGGGCTATATTCACCCGATCGATTAGCCTTACGTACAAGGTATCATCGGCGTGTTCACCCGATACCACTTCAATGGCTAATGGCATTCCCATCGGGTCCAATGATGCTACGGCCAGCTTAATTTGCGGCCGTGTCGGGTCGTCTTTGCTATTGCCAAACTGCATCAATCCGCCATCCTGAACGGCATGAAAACCTGAGACTGTGGTCATGTCACAACGTACAACTTTCGTCGGTAATTGATATATTTCTATGCAGTCCTTGTCCAAGTCCCGCTCCACCGCGTTCCATATCTTATTTTTACTCAGATGTTTAAGTAAGTGCGCAAGACGATCATCACTAAAATCAAGTGCTTCGATTTTCTGTCCCGTCAACCGACTTAACGTCTTGCGCATCCCACTAATATAGTGTTCCACTGACACTTTGCGATGATCGCCTTCAGTTAATATGTAAGCCAACCAAATGGTTGCTGTCCATCCCCAACTCAAAGCCCGTTGGCTACGCCCCTTGGGAATATACTTGTCCAGCACCTTCGGAAGCCCCATCCTTATCATCTGGGCGATTAACAGTGCGACATCGTCTATCCGTTCGGTGATAACGACCAGTGCTGTAATTCCAAGTATTTGTTCTGTTTCGTTGCTTAAAGTGGCTATCATGACGTTTACCTAATATTGTTGTGTGTCAACTATAGATAATGCCAGCTTGCGTAAATTAAAGCCTTCGATTAAAATTAAATTGATTTTTCCTCGGTTTCAGATAGCGAATGGTGAGATTATATGCTGCCGCAATCTCCAATTTTCAAGAAATATTTCAAATAGTTAGCGCTTAAGTTGGCGCGTATGACCCGGTTTCCCAAG
>CAIYZW010000872.1 GCA_903930725.1 uncultured Bacteroidota bacterium | reverse complement strand
TTACCATCCGTACTCCGCGGTAAATCAATCCTTTGGTGTATAAATCAATAAAAACATCAATTACCGATTCGTACATGCTTTCATCCATCGTAAATTTTGTACGTTCCCAATCGCAGGAAGCTCCCAGTTTTTTCAACTGGTCAAGGATGATACCGCCATGTTTTTCTTTCCAAACCCAGGCGTGTTCGAGAAATTGCTCGCGGGTGAGACTGGATTTTTCGATTCCTTCCGACTTTAACTTTTCGACAACTTTGGCTTCGGTGGCGATGGATGCGTGATCGGTGCCGGGCAGCCACAGTGCATTTTTGCCCTGCATCCTGGCGCGGCGTACAAGCACATCCTGCAAAGTATTGTTGAGAATATGGCCCATGTGCAGGACGCCGGTAACATTTGGCGGAGGAATCACGATGGTAAAAGGTTCGCGATCATCAGGCACCGACCTGAATAATCCTTTTTCCATCCAGTATTTGTACCACTTGTCTTCGGTTTGTGAGGGATCGTACTTTGAAGCTATCTGCATGATAATTTATTGATTAAAGCGTTTTTTCAAATTTGTGCAAAAATAAAAATTCTGAATTGACTTCCTTTGAATTTGTTTTGAAGAAATCGAAAGGAAGTGTTGATTTTCTTACCTAAAACTTTTTTATGTAAAACGAAAAACGGCTGATTCTTTTTCTGGAATCAACCGTTTTTTGCAATCTTTTTGAAGATATTATTTTAGAAGTTCCATCATTTTTTTTCCTATGTCGCCGAGGCTTTCCACTACGTGGATACCACATTCGCGCATGATTTGTTTTTTGGCTTCGGCTGTGTCGTCCTTGCCACCAATAATGGCTCCGGCATGACCCATTGTGCGGCCTTTTGGGGCTGTGGCACCGGCAATAAAACCAACTACAGGTTTTGTTCCGTTTTCTTTTATCCAAAGTGCTGCTTCAGCTTCCATGGTTCCACCAATTTCGCCAATCATCACGATGCCTTCGGTTTTTGGATCGCCCATGAGCAATTCAACCGCATCTTTTGTGGTTGTGCCAATTATTGGGTCACCACCAATGCCGATGGCTGTTGTTTCGCCTAAACCCGACTTGGTAAGCTGGTCAACGGCTTCATAAGTTAACGTTCCTGAGCGCGAAACCAGACCAACACGTCCTTTTGAATGGATAAATCCTGGCATGATACCAACTTTGGCTTCGCCAGGCGTAATTACTCCGGGGCAATTGGGGCCAATCAGCCTTGTATCTTTACCTCTGAGATATTCTTTAACTTTAATCATATCTTTTGTGGGAATGCCTTCGGTGATGCAAACGATGACTTTAATTCCGGCATCGGCAGCTTCCATAATTGCATCGGCAGCAAAAGCTGGTGGAACGAAAATTACCGAAACATTTGCTCCGGCCTGGTCAACCGCATCTTGTACTGTGTTGAAAACCGGTCTGTTCAGATGCATCTGTCCACCTTTTCCGGGTGTTACACCACCAATTACATCGGTGCCATATTCGATCATCTGACTGGCATGAAAGGAGCCTTCGTTTCCGGTAAAACCCTGAACCACAACCTTTGAATTTTTATCAACAAGTACGCTCATGAATATTGATTTTATAAAATTTTGAAAAAGCAAAAGTAAACCTTTTGGTTTTTACAAAGGGCTAATTAAGTTTTTTTAATACGACCTCGCTAAACACACTGTTTTTGAGCCATTAATCATACTAATTGCATTAAAAATTATTCCTTGCAAGTAAAAAAAAACTTGCTGATTGCATTAATTTTTAACTTTGTCACAATTGACCAATTTTTAACGGCTTAAAAACTTGAAATATGGAAACAAATGACACCATCTGCGCACTGGCAACTCCTCATGGAATGGGCGCTATAGCTCTAATCAGAGTATCAGGGAGGGACACCTTTAAAATTGGCGACCTCATATTTAAACCTGCAAAAAACGGCATCTTACTCTCCGAAGCACCCACGCACACCATCCATCTTGGGTACATTAATTCGGGCGACGAAATTATTGATGAAGTGCTTGTTAACGTTTACCGGAATCCACATTCCTATACCGGTGAAGATTCTATCGAGATTTCATGTCATGGTTCCTACTATATCCAGCAGAAAATTATCGAGTTGCTCATCAAAAACGATGTCAGGATGGCGAAG
The DNA here is from genome assembly GCA_903930725.1 of uncultured Bacteroidota bacterium. Taxonomy (GTDB): domain Bacteria; phylum Bacteroidota; class Bacteroidia; order Bacteroidales; family 4484-276; genus CAJATL01. Next base: position 1,131 of record CAIYZW010000872.1, on the reverse strand, counting down.
CCCGGCGAATTTACACTTCGTGCTTTCCTGAATAATAAGTTCGATCTTTCGCAGGCTGAGGCTGTTGCCGATCTGATTTCTTCAAATTCGAAATACGCTCACGACCTTGCTTTAAAGCAGATGCGGGGCGGGTTTTCTTCCAAAATTAAAGACCTCCGTAAAGAATTACTGAATTTTGCTTCGCTGATTGAACTTGAACTTGATTTTTCGGAGGAAGACCTGGAATTTGCCAACCGGAAAGATTTAAAGAAACTACTGTATAGGTTGAAAACCGAACTCAAATTGCTTTTAAACTCGTTTTCGATGGGAAATGTGCTTAAAAACGGCATTCCGGTAGCCATCATCGGTAAGCCAAATGTTGGAAAGTCAACCTTGCTCAACACGATTTTGCGGGAGGAAAAAGCCATCGTTTCCGAATTTCCGGGCACCACCCGCGACAGCATCGAAGACACAATAATTATTGATGGTGTTTCATTTCGTTTTATTGATACTGCTGGTTTGCGGGCATCAAATGATGAAATCGAAAATATCGGGATTGAGCGAACTATGGAAAAAATAAAACAGGCAAAGATTATCCTGTTTGTTTTTGATGTGGCTTACGGAAATATTGAAGTTATCAGAGAAATATTGGATGAATACCGCCACCTGCTCGAAGACCCCAACAAGCGCGTAATTCTGATTGGTAATAAAATTGACCAGCTTATCGAAATGCCCGCCGGATTTAAAGAACTGGTCGAACTGGATACCATTTTTATTTCAGCCAAACGAAAAGAAAACATTGATCTTATTGCCGATAGCCTGATAAAATCTGTTGAGAAATTCCAGATTTCGAACAACACCATTATTTCAAATGCACGGCATTACGAAGCCTTATCAAAAGCGCTCCAATCTGTCGAAGAAATTGAAGACGGTTTTATAAAAGATATTCCCAGCGACCTCATCGCTATTGACATTCGCAAAGCACTTCATCATCTGGGCGAAATTACGGGTCAGGTAACAACTGACGAGATTTTAGGAAACATTTTCGGAAAGTTTTGCATCGGCAAATAAGTAAAATGTCATAATTCATCTTTCGATGCAACTCCAACAAATCGAAACCAAAATTTATGAAATCCGTGGTCAAAAGGTAAT
>CAIYZW010000871.1 GCA_903930725.1 uncultured Bacteroidota bacterium | reverse complement strand
TTTACCTTTTTCCAATAAAATTGAACGCCGGGATCAATGGAAATTTTGTCGCTGACAATAAATTTTACGCCGCCTGCCAAAAAAATCCCAAAACCTATTCCACCCTGATAAATCTGGTATTCCTGCGTATTGCCGTTTGGTACATAATTTCCTCCAAGGTAAACATCAACAATTGAATACTCTTTGCTGCCAATTTGAATGCGGTTTTCGAGCACGCGGGTGCTGTTCATGTGCATGCCCATCTCGATAAAAACATGCGTAATTTCGCCGACCCGGTAAGATTTACTTATTCCAAGATCCATGTTAACTCTTTCTTCGATACCCATGAGATAGCCGGCTCTAAGGGCGGGTTCGCTTAAATAATTCACCGAATCAATCGCCATTTGGAAAATTCCGGAAGTTTTTAATTTAACGTAATTCGACTGAATGAAAACCCCAGTGCTGTTGTTGAAATTATACTTGGCGTAAAACCCCGGCGAGATGGCCGCATTGTATTTTAAACCTTCGGGATAGTAAATCCACCACTCCGTTGATTTATCTTTAGGATCTTTTACATTTCCTTCGGTATCAAGTATCTGATGGCTGTTGAGTTGTTGCTTTATTTCTTCGTACCAGTAATAATTATTCAAAACATAAGCAATATTGTTTTCGTTGCCAGGAATTCCGCTGTAAAAACCTGCAGTTTCTTTATTCGCAAAATACATTCCCATATTTATCCCAAAACGCCAGCCCGTGATATCAAAAGTCTGTTCGTATTCTTTATCCTGCTGAAGTGTGGAAGGCATAAAATCATCAAAAGCATCCTGAGCGGTTGCATTGTTCATCCAAAAAATACAAAGCAGGCTAATTGATACTAATTTGCAGTACAAATTCAATTGTTTCATTTGCTTAAAATGAATTAAATTATCTAAAATGTTTGAAAACAAAAGTAAAGAAATTTTGAATTATGCTGAGATATTTGAAGTTAGCTTTTATCCGTCGGTAACTGCCAGTTGTTTACTCGACTTAATCCTAACGAATCTCGTCGAGTGGATTAAAATAATTTTCGATAATATTATCAGCAATAAAAATTATTGTAGTTTAGTGATGTCAAAAAATTAGAGAAAATTGTATGAATATTCAATCATTGAAGAACCTGTTTAGAGGCATTTACGGACAAAATGTTGTTGAACCGGAAATATTTTTTGCTCCGGGCAGAGTAAATTTAATTGGTGAACACACCGATTACAACGGTGGATATGTTTTGCCATGCGCGCTAACGTATGGCACGTATCTTCTAATCCGAAAAAACAATAAAAGAGTGATACGAATGGCATCGCAGAACTTTGATTACTCTGCTGAAATCCTTTTAGACACCGTTCAGGAAAAAAGACCGGGAAAGTGGTACAATTATCCGCTTGGTGTAATGGATCAATTGATTGGACGAGGGTTTAAACCCGAAGGAATGGATATTTTGTTTGCCGGAAATATCCCAAATAGCGCCGGTTTGTCGTCATCTGCCTCCATCGAAATGGTTACAGCCAAAGCAATGATTGATATTTTTAAGCTTGACGTTGATTTGCCCGCGATGATTAAGCTTACCAAAAAAGCCGAGAACGAATTTATTGGCGTGAATTGCGGAATCATGGACATGTTTGCCGTTGGCGTAGGAAAGAAGGACATGGCCGTATTTCTGAATTGCGATTCGCTGGTTTACGAGTTAATTCCGCTCGAACTTGGCGATTATAAAATCGTGATTGCCAATACCAACAAAACCCGGGGGCTTGCCGATTCAAAATACAACGAACGTGTTGCCGAATGTGCAAAAGCTGTCGCGTATCTAACAAAACACAAACAAATAACCCAACTTGGCGATCTTACCTATCAGGAATTTGTTGATCTAAAGCATCATATTCCCGATATTACAGTAAGGAAGCGCGCAAAACATGTTATTTCGGAAAACCAGCGTGTTCTCGATGCAGTTACTGCTCTTAAAAACGGCAACCTTAATTTATTTGGTAAGTTGATGAATGCTTCGCACAATTCGCTGCGTCATGATTACGAAGTTACCGGAAACGAACTGGATGTGATGGTGGAAGAAGCGCGTCAGATAGAAGGTGTGCTTGGTGCACGCATGACTGGCGCCGGT
>CAIYZW010000870.1 GCA_903930725.1 uncultured Bacteroidota bacterium | reverse complement strand
GGGATCGGTAAAAACAGAATCTTTGCCGTTGTTGTAAAATTTGTTGGTGGTAAACAGCTGGTTTCCTGAGCCACCATGACAATGGAAACAATCTGCCCCTTCCTCGGTGGTGAAAAGCACAAAGCCACGCAGCTCTTCCGGGCTGAGTTGTTCTTCGCCACGCAGGTATTTATCAAATTTTGAATCTGATGAAATCAACGTCCTTACAAACTGTGCGATGGCTTTGGCGATGCGGTCAACCGTTACTTCGTTGGTTCCGAAGGCTTTTTTGAAAAGTTCGGGGTAGCCGTCAATATTTTTAATGGTGTTTACAACCTTTTCAGGAGACGAATCAAACTCCGTTGGCGCTGAAATTACCACGAGCACGTCTTCCTCGATAGAGCCAACACTTCCATCCCAGCCAAAAGTGCCCATATTCCAGACTAAATTTATCATTGGCAGCATGGCGTGATGAGTGGATTGTCCGGTAACTCCAAAAGGGTAGGGGCGGGGCTTGCCAACTTCAAAACCGTTTTCCTGTTGATGGCATGTAAAACAGCTCATCAGCGAATCGGGATGCGTGCGGCCATTCAGCCGGCCATCGTAAAACAAAGTCCTGCCAAGTTCGATCCCTTCCACCGACATTGGGTTATCCGTCGGGATATTGAGATTGGTCGGAAAACCGTAAGGGATTTCGATTTGATAAGGTGTTGGAGTGTCTGGTTCGGGAGGTGGGGATTTTCGGCAGGAGATAAAAAAAAATATGACTGCTGTGAGAAGCAAAAATAGCAAGCCAAAAGAACATTGCTTTTTCCTTGGATTTTTCAATACTTCTATAAAACCATGTTTCAAAACAAAAATCTTCATGTTGTAAAATAGACCAATTGTGAAATTTCTCGGGTTCGATACTTAAAAGAAATTGAAAGTTTAAAACCGCTGATTTGATTTGTTTATTGCAAAATCTTGAAAAAGTGTGCGAATTTGAGTAAAATTTGCTTTTTAGTGGATGATGAAAGTGGAATTCAACTACTTTAAAATTGTATCTTTGTCGGGTAAATAAATCTTCAAAATCTTTGAAATGCAAACAAGTCTCAATACCCCGCTCACCAGTTTACAACTGGAATTACTGAGGATATATTCATTTAATCCTACCACCGAAGATTTGCAGGAGGTAAAAACCATTCTTGCGAAATATTTTGCCCAAAAGTTTACCGATAATGTAAACAAGGCCGTAATAACAGAAAACATTACCGACAGCGATCTTGATGAATGGTTAAAGGACGAAAATCAATAACCCCATAAAAAAATGACCTGCGCTTGGCAACAATTAAAATACCCCAAAATCATTTCTCAAAACTAAAAACATCTTCTTTCCCATTCTCACAGGCAGTTTTCATGGCTTCCTGGTTTTGCATGATCATCCCGCCCCAATAATTATGATCCCAGATATGCGGGTGTTGAAACCAGTTTTCGACATTCATGCGGATTTCAAAATGAAGCGTATCGCCATCGGAAATTGAAAATTCGGAATTGGGCAATTCCACTTCAAAATAGTTCTGCACAAAGCCGGTGATAGAATCGGTGTTCATACTACCATCGGCATAAAGTTGCCCTATTCCCAAATGAAAATTAAAAGGTTTCAAAATGTCATCCGGTGATGAAGGAGTCTGGCACAAAAACATCAAGAAATTATTAGTTTTAAAAGGTATTAAAAGGTCTTTGGCGGCCAGCCATTTGCCGTTTAATTTCATATAATGATAGCCGCCGCCTAAAACATCGGGCCAGAACATGTCCCGCTCCGGCGGATTTACAAACATCAGCGACTGGTTTTTTGCCTCAGAAATGCCAAAAGTGAAACTTACTTTTTCGTAATTTCCGGCTATAATCGGGTCAAACACTTGCCATGACTGGGTTGCAGGGATGTCGGTATCAACATAATGGATGTCTTCAAACTGATCAATTAACTGGAAAGAGCCATCGCTGCGGTGCAGTTTTACATCCGAAACAAAATACTGGATTTCGTTTACCAGATAATGGTTGCCGGCAGCATTGATATATTTCATGGTGTCGTATTCCAGAGGCTGGCCTTCACAAAATTGGGCAAAGTTGAAGATAATTTTGCATTCTTTTTGGGAAGGATCGTCCTTGGTACAGGAAAAGTTAAAGAACAATACAGCTAAAATCGAAGTAAGCAACACCGAAGATTTTAAAAGCGATTTAAATCTCATTTTTATTTTCTAAGAGGATC
>CAIYZW010000869.1 GCA_903930725.1 uncultured Bacteroidota bacterium | reverse complement strand
GATGATGTCGTCGGCATGGCTGTCGGTTTTGGCAAAGATTAAAGTTTTTGGAACTTCAAAATTTCCGTTCTTGTCGTATCGCTCTTCAAATAAGATTGGCAATTTTTCTTTAAATGTTCTGATAATGGTCCTGATCTGGTTGGGATTTACGACATCTTTGTCCAATTGCTGTGCTGAATATTGCTCATCTTCATCCTGCAATTCCATCCTTTTTTTACGGCTCAACCGCTCCCGATGCTCGATGTATTCGCCCTGCCAAAGGGTGGCACCTTGCCGGGATATCCTGGTTTCGATAGTATAAACATCATAGCCTACATTTACTCCATCGGCAACGGCCATTTCGTGCGAATATTCGCTCACCATGTTTTGATCAAAATAACCGATGGTTCGTTTGTCGGGTGTGGCCGTTAATCCAATTTCAAAAGCATCGTAATATTCAAGCACCTGTTTCCATAAATTGTAAATGCTGCGGTGGCATTCGTCGATAACGATAAAGTCGAAAAACTCAACCGGCATTTTGGGATCGTATTCAACCGGAGGAATTTCTTTGGGCTGGTATTTCCGTTCGTTCGGGTTTTCTTCTTCTGCCTTTTCGTCCAATTCAGTTCCTTTTAAAATGGAATACAACCGCTGGATGGTGCTGATGCAAACCTGGCTGTCGGTGGCGATATAGCTCGATTTTAACCGCTGTACATTGTAAAGTTCGGTAAACTTGCGATTGTCGTCGTTCGGGACGAAAGCCATAAATTCCTGTTCGGCCTGCTCACCAAGGTTTTTGGTGTCAACCAGGAACAAAACACGTTTTGCTTTAGCGAATTTCAGCAAACGGTAAATTGTGGTGATGGCCGTGAATGTCTTACCGGAACCGGTTGCCATTTGTATCAATGCTCTTGGACGGTTTTCCTTAAAGGAAATTTCCAAATTCGTAATTGCATTGATTTGACATTCCCGTAAACCATCAGTTTTCAGGGCAGGTAAATCATGTAATCTCTTCCTGAGCGATTTATCTTTTTTAAGCCAATCTCGCAAGGTTTCAGGCCTGTGAAAACTAAAAACTTCTCTTGCCCTTGGCTTTGGGTCGGTGAAATCGGTAAAACGGGTTATTTCGCCAGTGCTGATGTAAACATAAGGCAAGGGCTCATTTTTAAGATGTTTGAGTTTTGCTGTCGCATAACCTTCAGTCTGGTCTTCATGAATATTTAACTTATGCCCTTCTTCCTCCCGTTTTGCTTCGACTACTCCACAAGGTTTACCATCAACAAATAAAACGTAGTCGGCAGGGCCAACATCGGTCAGGTATTCTTTAACAGCAACACCAATTCCTGCATGAAGATTTACTCGCTTGATCCCTTGAATAATCCAGCCACTCAGCTCCAGGGCATCGTCAATATTGTCTCTTGCTTTTTGTTCGGGGTTTTGATTAGCCATCTATTCAATATCTAAAGTTAGGGATTTTGGACGTTTCATTTATGTAACTATCTGTAAGATAGCCAGGCCATGAAGGCCCT
>CAIYZW010000868.1 GCA_903930725.1 uncultured Bacteroidota bacterium | reverse complement strand
GGCAGTTGAGCCACCAATATTGGCTCTAATATCTTCATATTTGATGTCGAAAGGTTTTACAAAAACTTTTCCGTTAATAATTTCAAAAGAAAGATCAACCGAGGCCAGCGACAAGGTTTTGAGTTCGGGCATTTTTATCAGATCAGCTAATTTGTTGAGCGTGTTTACATCTTTAACCACTATTGCGGAGGTTTTAAGATTGCCACCGCCGTTTGTGGTTTCGTAAACCGGCATCATCTGGCTGTTGAGAATGGTTTTTATTGTAAAACCTGTCGAAAATTTACCGCTGGTTTTTTCGGCGATGGGCGCAATTTTCTGCATCGAGCCAAAAGTTTTGTAGGCCTGCTGGATGTCAATATTCTGGATGGCGATGGCAAAATCAACGGTTGGTTTTTCGATAACTTTAGTGTCGTAAATCCCCGAAAGCGCCATGCTTCCATCTAAAACTTCCATATTCAGGTTCTTAAGATTTACGGCTTTATCTTTTACAGCCAAATCGCCCGTAACATTTCTCAAAGTCATGTTATCGTAAATGATTTCGCGGAAGTTTGCATTCATCGCAAAATCAATATTTGCGGGAATTTCTATCACCGACATTGCGGCAGTATCCGTAACCTGGGTGGTATCGCTGCTTTTGGGCATCAGTTCCGAAACATTAAAATAGCTGGAACTGGTTTGTAAACGCCCAAGTAAAATACCATCAGAAAACGTGTATGGCAGGAAATTTTCGATTTTTCCGCTGGCAGCAAAATCGCTTTTGCCGAGTTTCATTTTAAAAGTTACAAGATCGAGATATTCGGGTGAAAAATTGAGCTGTGCCCGCTCAATCTCAACATTTCCGGGCAAAGCAGCCGATTTGTAATTCATACCTTCAACCAGCAGCGAACCAAGCGCTTTAAACTGATCGTATTTTTCGGTTTCGATAGCCGACATCCGGCCTTCAAACTCGAGTTTGGCAGTGATTTTTCCCGAAAGTTCGTCACCTGCCTCAAGCGGATAAACTTCTTTAACCTGCGATAAATTAAGTTGGCCATCAATCCGTCCTTTAAGCTGCATATCGCTCATCGGGGTTTTTAATAGCAGCGAGGCTGCCACCGGGTTTCCTGCCATCCGGAAACTAAAATTTGAAACATCCACCACAAGTTTGTCAAAATCGGTGCCTCCCGGAAAATCAATTTTGGTTTTGATATTGATGTTGTCAACAGATTTTGGAAGGGCAGGATATTGAAATTGCCCGTTTTCGACAATCAGATTAAGCAAAAATCCGGGATAGTTAGTATCGTTGTAAGTGCCGATACAATTGCCATTTAGCGTTAACGACCCTGAAGTTTTCACGCTTTCAAAATCTTTGGCATAAATGGCCGGAACAAGTGAGAGGAAGTTTTTAAAATCCGACTTTTTGCTCTGATAGGTCAGCGAAATAATGATATCGTCGTTTGGCATGGCCACTGAGCCATCGAAGCCAACAAAAAGGCGGTTTAAGCGAAGTTCGTTTTCTTTAAGGGTAAAAACGAAATTTTTCAGGTCAGCGTCAATCATCGCGTCCAAATCAGCATCAACTTTGTTGAAATATTTAACCCCATCATAAAATACGGTCATTTCTTTGATGGTAGTTTTGGTTTTAAGTGAAGTGAAATCCATTGTAAAATCGCCGCTCAGCTTATGATCGACGCCAGTCAACAAAACAGAGGTAATGAGGCTTTTGTCGTCGTAAACAATTCGCCCGTTTGTAATGGTCACATCTTTAAGTTTGATAAGAAAACTGCCCGATTCTTCGGGTTGCTCAACTTTGGCGGGTTCTTCGGCGGGCATCGAAATATCCCAGTTTGCTTTTCCGTCGGCTTTTACGAGCGCATTTATTACAGGTTCCGAAAGTGCGATTTTCTTAATCTCGTAAGGGCTTCCTTTAAAAACGCTCATCAAATCGAGCGTGAGGCTAAACTTTGGGATGTAAGCCAAAGTATCGCCTTTGAATGGCTCTTTTCCTACAACCGAAAGTCCTTCAAGAGCAAGACTAAAATCAGGAAAACTTTTAAAAAGCGAAAAGCTGTAATCTTTAAAATCAACCTGCGCATTTACGTTTTTGTTGATTTCTTCCTTGATTTTCTGAACTATCTGACCACTGAAAAAATAAGGAATTGATACCATCGCCAGAATGATGACTACAACAAGGATTCCGATGATTTTTAAAGCTAATTTCATAATATTAATTACGATTTGTGATTTGCGATTTATGATTTGCGCTCTGCGCTGTGCGCTTTGCATTTTGTCTATTTATTGAGGTTGCAAAATTATCAAAGTAATGGTTTTATAAAAAGTCTATTTTTGAAAAAACATTGTTTATGAAAAACACAAAATTGCTTTTCTTGTTGCCCTTCTTCATCTTTTTAGGATGCAACCCCACCGACAATCATAACATTTTCAGCATTTTAGAGCCGAAATTAAAATTACTCGAAGGCCAATGGATGGAAATGAATCAAAATAATTATGTCGAAACATGGAAATTTGGTAAAGGTGATACCTTGCTTACAGGTGCGGGTTTTTCGGTCAGGTCGGGTGTTTTTACCAGAACCGAAAAACTTTCAATTGTAAAAAATGACACTTCCATCTATTATCTGGCCACCGTTGAAGGGCAAAATCAGGGAGCAACAATCTCTTTTAAACTAATGAATATGAGCGACTCTACTTTGGTTTTTGAAAACCCGAATCACGATTTTCCGCAGCAGATTACCTACATTTTTTTGAATGATTCGACCATTTCGATTAAAGTAGGCAGCATTGCCGATACTTCCAATAATTTTATCTTACTGATGTCAAAAGAAAAACTGCATCAAAAAATGTAGTAAAACCCGGTTAAAGGCTTTGGCATTTTTGATGCAGTTAAGTGGTTTATCTTTGAAATTGATGTTTTTTTGGCAGAAATCACAAAAGTCAAATCACAAAACACAAATTAAATCAAGGAGTTATTTGAATCTTGTTTTTTGTTTTTTATTATTTCTGGTTTATCCAATTTCTGTTATTAAACCAGAAATTCCCTATTTATTCAGGATTTTCAGTTTATTTTCAAGCGTGATAAGTTCTTGTTTTGCGCTTTCGATTTTCTTTTCAAACTCTTCTTTCAACAAATTCGCTTTCTTGCTGGTGGCAAGGAAACCAATGTTGTTTTCCCAAAGCATGAGGTCTTCGCGAAGCTTGGTAATTTTTGTCTGAAGTGTGGTGCGTTCGTGATAAACCTGACGTTGTGAATCGGGTGAACTTTTGATTGCTTCAAACCTTGTTTTGTAAGAAGCCATCGACATTTCGTTGTTGCTTATGTTCAACCTGTCGAGCTGTTTGTTGATGATATCGCGGAAAGCATTTTGCAGCCTGTCTTTTTCTTTAAAAGGCACATGTCCTATTTCCATCCAACGACGCTGAAAATCTTTGAGAACGGCCAGGTTCTGACCTTTATCGCCATCAAAATTATGCTCTTCAACTTCTTTAATCAGAATTTCTTTTGCGCGGAGGTTGTCGCCTTCTTCATCGCGGATTGTTGAGAAATACTCGGTTTTGCGCTGGAAGAATTCATCGCAGGCAGCCCTGAAACGTTTCCAGATTTTATCGGCATTTTTGCGTGGAACCGGGCCAATTTCTTTCCATTCGCGCTGCATTTCGATGAGGTCGCGGGAAGTATCGCGCCAGTCGGTGCTGTCTTTGAGGGCTTCAGCCTGAACACAAAGATCGAGTTTAAGATTGTAATTATTTATCTGCTCGTCCTTAATTTTTCCGAAATAATCTTTCTTTTCGGCAAAAAATCCATCTAATGCAACTTTAAACCTGTCCCAAACTTCATCGTTTTCCTTTTTTGGAGCTGGGCCAACGGTTTTCCAAACTTTAAAAAGGTCGGTGAATTGAGTGGTTTTATCCTGCCACTCTTTTATCGAGTCAACTTCTTCGGCAAGCAAGGATTCGGCTTTTTCGCAAAGCGCCGTCTTTGCAAGGAGGTTGGTTTCCTGTTCGTCCTGCAGTTTTTTGTAATGGTCGCGGCGGCGTTGATTAATTTTATCGGTTGCCGTTTTGAACCGTTCCCAAATTTCGTCTTTTTTATCATCCGGGACAGGGCCGGTTTCTTTCCATTGTTCGTGGTAGCGCTGTAATTGCTTGAATGACTTCATTATCGAAGATTCCATCAGCAATTCTTCGGCTTTTTCGCAAAGTTCAATTTTCTGTTCAAGATTCTTTTTAAGGTCAAGATCTTTCAATTCCTTGTTAATCTTAACTTTATCAAAAAATCTTTCGACAAGGAAGTGGTAATTTTGCCAAAGGTT
>CAIYZW010000867.1 GCA_903930725.1 uncultured Bacteroidota bacterium | reverse complement strand
CGACCAGTTTGTGCTTAAAAAATTTCCGGATGCCAAAATAGAATATTACAACACGGTGCTCGATTGCGCCATGGCTGTAAAAGGTGGAAAGGCCGATGCCGCAGTTTACGATAAACCAATCCTGCTGAATATTGCCGGAAAAAACGATGGCCTCAAAGTGCTGCCGGAAGTGCTGGTTGACGATAATTACGGTTTTGCAGTTCAAATTGATAATGTTGCCCTCAAAACTGTGGTTGACGAAGTGCTCGCCGGGCTAAAGTCGGACGGCACCTACGACGAGATGTCGAAACGCTGGTTTCCTGAAAAAGGAAATCCGGGGTCAATGCCGGAAATCGTGACTGCCGTTGAGAATGGCACTTTAAAATTCGGCACTGCTGCCGTTACCGAGCCCATGTCGTTTGTTGACGGTAACCAGGAAATTGCTGGTTTCGACATCGAATTTGCAACTTATATTGCTAAAAAATTAAACAAAAAACTCGAAATCGTCAACATGGAATTCGGTGCCATGCTTCCGGCGCTTATTTCCGGCAAGGTTGATATGATTGGCGCCGGTTTATCAATCACCGAAGAAAGAGCTACAAAAGTCCTGTTTTCGACAAGCTATTATTTAAGCGGAATCGCGGTCATTGTAAAAGATGATTCAAATCCAAAGCCCGGCACGAAAAGCCGGAAATTAAGCAGCATCGAAGATATAAAAGACAAACGGATCGGTGTTTTAATGGGGTCAATCCACGATGCTTATGCTACAAAACGCTTTCCTGATGCCAGCATTCTTCAGTTTCAGAATACTACGGATTTGCTTACCGCCATTAACCTGGATAAAGTTGATGCGATGTTTTATGATCAGATCTCATTGAAACCGGTTTTTGATGAAAATCCGGCACTTGGGCTGCTCGAAGACAATGTGTTCCAGGTTCCCATCGCAGCAGGATTTAATAAACAGAACATCCAACTACTCGAACAGTTTAATGCATTCCTTCAGGAAATAAAAACCAATGGTATTTACGACGAAATGACTGACCGTTGGATGGAGAAAGGCGAAACAGAAATGCCTGAAATAAAAAATCCCAACACCAACGGAATGCTCAAAGTTGGCGTGGTAAGCGATTTGGGATTGCCGTTTACAATCCTTCAAAACGGAAACCTTGTAGGTTTTGATATTGAGCTTGCCAAAAGATTTGCTGCTTTTATCGGGAGGGAGTTTATTCCGGTTGATATGCCTTTCGCGAGCCTGATTGCAGGAATTTCGACGCAAAAAATTGACTTCATCGCAGCTTCGATGATGATAACGGAGGAAAGGAAAAAACAAATCAATTTCTCGGCACCTTACTTTGAATCGGCCGTGAGCGTTGTTGCCCGGAAAGAAAATATCGAACAGACCTCTACAGGAAAACTTACAAAACTTGATGATATCGCCGATAAAAAAATCGGCATTTTTACAGGGACTATTCATGATGCCTTTATTTCAAAAAAGTACCCGGACGCCGAAGTTTACCGCTTCGAAACCACCGCAGATTTGATGATGTCGGTAAAAACCGGAAAAGTTGATGCCGCCATGTTTGATTTAACTACGGCCAGATTGCTTTTAAAGCACAATCCCGAATTGGGCATGTTGAGCGATGATGTCCTGAATATGCCGCTGGGAATCGGTTTCCATAAAGGCAATCCGGCGCTCCGCGATGAGTTCAATGGTTTTCTTAAGAAAGCCAGGCAGGACGGGACTTATGATACCATTTATAAACGTTGGTTTATCGAAGATGCAGAAAGTGCTAAGATGCCACGGTTTACTTTTAACCCTTCCGGTAAAAAACTGCTTGCCGGGGTTTCGGTTGACGACCTTCCTTATGTGGCCTTCATGAATGATGAATATGTAGGTTTCGACATCGAGCTGATTTACAAATTTGCCGAACGTTGCAACTATAACCTCGAATTGGTGATGATGGAATTTCCTTCCCTTGTGGCTGCACTTGCTGCTGGCAAGGTCGAAATGATTACCGATGGAATTGCTATCAGCGCAGAGCGTGCCAAGGAAATCAATTTTTCTGACCCTTATGCCGAATTAAGAACTGCCGTTATAACTTCAAAAAGCAGGCTTGCGGGTTATTCGGGCGAGGTTGTCCCTGAAGACAAATCCACCTTTTTCGAAAAAATCTCGAACAGTTTTTACAATAATATTATACACGAAAAGCGCTACCTTTTAATCATCAAGGGATTGATGATCACTATTGTAATCTCGATTTTTGCAGCCATATTTGGCACGCTGTTCGGCGGTTTCATCTGTTTTTTAAGAATGTCGAAAAAGAAAGCGCTTTCTGTATCGGCACAGCTTTATATTTCGGTTTTGAGAGGAACACCGGTACTGGTGTTGCTGATGATTATTTACTACATCGTTTTTGCCTCGGTAAATATTAACCCGATAATCGTCGCGGTTTTTGCTTTTGGGCTTAATTTTGCCGCTTATGTTTCCGAGATGTTCAGGACATCCATCGAAAGCATTGATAAAGGACAAAAAGAAGCAGGCATTGCAGGTGGTTTTACTAAAATCCAGACATTTATTTATATCATCATGCCACAGGCTTTGCGGCATGTGCTTCCGGTTTATAAAGGCGAATTTATCTCGCTTGTCAAGATGACTTCGATTGTTGGTTATATCGCTGTTCAGGACTTAACGAAGGCTGGCGACATTATCCGGAGCCGTACTTTCGATGCCTTTTTCCCACTGATTATGGCGGCGGTGATTTATTTGTTTATTGCCTGGCTCCTGACGCTGGCACTGGATTATATCGAAATTTCGGTTGATCCCAAACGAAAACACATTAAAAGAGAAGTGGAGGTAAACCAATGATAAGCGTAAGAAATCTATCGAAACACTTTGGCGATCTGGTCGTATTGAGCGATGTAAACGCCGACATTCAAAAGGGAGAAGTCATTTCGGTGATTGGCCCTTCGGGCACGGGAAAAAGCACGTTCCTCCGCTGTTTAAACCTGCTCGAAACGCCGACTGGTGGCAGCATTTATATTGATGATGTCCCGCTTTTGGATAAAAACACCGATGTTCCGAAAATCCGCCAAAAGATGGGCATGGTTTTCCAGTCTTTTAACCTATACGCGCATCTTACAATTCTCGAAAACCTGACCCTTGGCCCCATTAAACTGCTTGGGAAGAAAAAAGCTGAAGCCAATAAAAAAGCTTTTGAACTGCTTAAATTGGTTGGCCTTGCCGAGAAAATATATAGTTTTCCGGATGAACTTTCGGGTGGACAAAAACAGCGCGTAGCCATCGCGCGCTGTATGGCGATGGAGTCGGAGATACTTCTTTTTGACGAACCAACTTCGGCACTCGACCCAACCATGGTAAGCGAAGTGCTGGCCGTAATACGCCGTCTTTCGAAAGAAGGCATGACCATGATTATTGTGACCCACGAAATGGAGTTTGCCCGTAATATTTCGAGCCGTGTTTTTTATATGGATGAAGGCATTATTTATGAAGAAGGCCCGCCAAAGCAGATATTTGATAACCCGCAGCGCGAAAAAACAAAGACCTTCATCAACCGGATCCGCAGCATGAGTTATCATATTACAAGCCCTAATTACGATTTATACGCCATGCAGGGCGAGATAGAAGTTTTCTGTGAAAAACACGGGATTTCCAAAAAGGTTTCCAGTTATGTGGCGCTCATAGCCGAGGAAGCGGTCGGGCTGCAAACCGATTTTACCGACATCAGTATCAACCTTTCCTTTTCCGAAAAAGACAACACTGTCAAGTTGGTTTCGGCAAGTGCCGGGGCGCCTGTAAATCCTTTGGAAGAAGGCGTTCTGGACGATGATCTCGGCCTCCGGATCATTAAAGGCCGCTGCACAAGTGTGGACTATTATTACGAAAACGGTAAAAACATGCTGACAATGGTGGTGAAAGGAGCGTAAAAACCCGGCAGGTTCAAAAAAGTTTTTCTGCTCCAATAAAAAAGCTATTTTTGGAGAATAATTCACCAAAAATCTTTATTAAAATGAAAAACCT
>CAIYZW010000866.1 GCA_903930725.1 uncultured Bacteroidota bacterium | reverse complement strand
ATTATAAAATTACTCCCGAAGATTTAGACGAGATGAAAGCCAACGGTGTTTGTTTGCCGCCAATCAAACCAGCTTTCGACCCGTACAAAAACTTTAAACCGGATAACACACGTGCTTTTGATCCGATTTACGACATGCGCACCACTGGTTTGCTTACCTCGGTAAAATCTCAAACGGATGGTGCCTGCTGGGCTTATTCAACAATGGGCGCAGTTGAATCCAGATGGAAAATGCTGGGACTAGGAACATTTGACCTAAGTGATAATAACCTGAAATGGTGCCATAAATACATTCCTTCCCGAAGTACTTATGGCAATCATTGGATGTCGTCGGCATACTTTGCAAGGCGTTCGGGACCTTTTCTCGAATCAGAATATCCTGCTCCTGGCAGTGCTGGTAATTGCCCTGACAATCTTTCGGCCCGATACTACATCCACCAATCCCGCTATCCACCGTTTAACATGAACTACATTAAACAAACTGTGCTCGATTATGGCCCGGTGTGGAGCCTTCTTTACATTGCTGATGCTTATTATAATGCTTCAAATTACACTTATTTTTACGGAGGCACAGCATCTGTTAACCATGCTGGATGCGTGGTTGGCTGGGACGACACCAAAGTTACAGCCGGAGGCACCGGTGCCTGGATTGTAAAAAATACCTGGGGTACTGGCTGGGGACAGCAAGGCTTTTACTACATTTCATACAACGATTCCCAGTTTTTGAGGTACAACGGCTACTGGCCCGAAATGATGGAAAATGAAGCCAACACCACCATTTATCAGTACGACGAAATTGGTGGATATTGGGGCTACGGAAGTGGAAGTAACGAAGTTTATTATGGACTTGTAAAATTCCAGAATACCGGAGCCTACGACCAGAAAATCGAAAAAATAGGAACCTTTCTGCTTTCTACTGGTGCCGGAGTTGAGATAAAAATCTATGATACGTTTACCGGCTCGCTTTCGGGGCTTTTGGGTTCAAAAGCCGAAACTATTGTAGGGCTTCCGGGTTATTATACTTTCGACCTCGATTCGACGATTAATATCCCCCATGGTGAAGATTTTTATGTTCAAATCAGATATGACTCCAACGACCCGACCGATTTCTGGCCAATTCCCGTCGAGGATACGATTAAAGGATATGCAGAACCTGAAATCGAAACCGGAAAATTTTGGATAAATCCCAACCCCACAACCTGGCCAACTGCCTGGTATCCTGTTGGTCATAATACGCCATACAAATATGATCTCTGCATAAAAGCTTATGCCAGGACAACAAAAACTACTGCCAGTAGCGGTGACTGGAACAACCCAAATACCTGGTCGCCAGGTGGAGTGCCAATTTCGACAGATAATGTTGCCGTTACAATTACGGTTGTGGTTGGGACAAATCCACCCTCCTCGCCGGCAAAATGTAAGGAATTAACCATCAATTCAGGCCAGACGGTTACCATCAATTCAGGCCAGGCACTTACAGTAAATGGCGCTTTTAAAAATTATGCCGGCCATGGCGGGCTTACAATAAAAAGCGGAGGATCGCTTATTCACAATTCGGCGAATGTGGCGGCTACCATCGAACGCACCATTACCGGAAATTCACTCCTCGATCAGAGGGCATACCACCAGGTTGCCGTGCCTATCGAATCGGACAATTTGCAAGCAGGTTTGTTTGCTGGAAGCTACCTTTATTATTTTGAT
>CAIYZW010000865.1 GCA_903930725.1 uncultured Bacteroidota bacterium | reverse complement strand
TCTTGTTGCATCCATAATCATAAACCAATCAATGATGGCCCAAATGCCTAAGCCACCACATGTTAAAAGTTTTCCAACGCCTAACCCGGTATCGCCAATCATAAATCTATCAATACCCAGGCTACCGCCTAAAAGCGAAATTATTAAGCTTGTTGTAGGGTCTTTGAATTGCAAAGTTTGGATTATTCCCCACTTTGAATCGTCGAGAGCAATTAAACGATCTCTGATTTGAGCTACCTGATGGCTTTCGAAGAATTTGCCATTTGTCATGATAAACATGTCCACTTTTTGTGCATCCATTTTAATTTTTTTTTAGATTTCCTACTCTTTTGGCTTTTCGGATTCTCCCCGTTTTTTATCATGGGCTCTGGACTCCATCTTTGGTTTATTGTTTTTGATGTTATTTGAATTAAAAATCAAGTTTTGCCTTTTGAATTACAATTCATCATTCCAATCAAATCGGAAATTTCTTGTTACAACTGTTAAATTTAATCCGCAAATATTTCATCCCATTTCATAGTTAAATTCTCTTTGCCTTCGGCAGTTATGACTTGTATCTGGACTCCATTTTTTGCCATTACAAAATTGTAGGTAATATCCGGGTCTCCAATCAATTCATCAATCTCTTTTATATCTGGCGTTTCAAGTCCACTGGCAGAAAATGTTGCTAAAAGCAATACAGTTCCATAAGTTGAATAGAAAGAAATAAAATTATCTCTGCTCATTACACTAACCGGACAAATGGCAGAAATTTGTATTTGCATGGTTTTTTCGTTCGAAAACTTCAAATACATGTACTCTGTAGCTTTAAAATTACCTGTTTCGATGGTTACAAGGTCTTTCTTTAATTTTTCCGAATAATCTTTCTGAGCAATTAAATTTAAAGGTTGTAGTAAAGTCATCAAAACTAAACCAATTAATACCAAAAATACTTTCATATAAATTATTTTTTTAAAGTTTCCCTACTCTTATGGCTTTTCGGTAACGCCCCGTTTTTGAAATGGTTTCTGGACTCCAATTATTCTTCAAAAATAGAAACTTATTCTTAACTTTTAAATAATTATTACGACATAATATTTAATTTATTCCTCACCCCCCTTCTCCATCTCCACCAGTATCGTCATACTCTCCCCTTCTTCAATAATTATGTCTTCTTCCCACAATTTGTAGCCAGCTTTTTCGGCTTTGATGGGTAATTCACAGGTAATTGGTATTTCGATGATAGATTTGTATTGGATGGGGGTTGATTTATCATTTTTTGTAATGGAATTTACACGAAATAATTGTAATGGATTTGTTGTCCTGTTCAAAGATTAATCTGAGGGCATCGTCTATTCTGCATGACCAAAATCCAGGCAATTCATCTTTTAACATATTGGCCTTTCGTGCAATTGTTTCAACGATCTACTCAACGATTCGCGGTTTTCGGGTGTTGAAAGCAAATAATCGGTTTCGTCGTTTATTTCCAACACCCTTATCTCGACAACTGCATTATGCGAAAAAAATGTCTTTAACTTTTCAAGAAAGTCGTTGTTCAGCTTATCAAACGGTAAATTAAAGGTAGCCTGCATAATTTTATTTTTATTCAAAGATAGATTATGATTATGAA
This sequence comes from uncultured Bacteroidota bacterium, assembly GCA_903930725.1. Taxonomy (GTDB): domain Bacteria; phylum Bacteroidota; class Bacteroidia; order Bacteroidales; family 4484-276; genus CAJATL01. The sequence goes on along the minus strand of CAIYZW010000865.1, from coordinate 439 downwards.
ACTCCATTTTCAAACTTTAATCGTTCGATAAGCTTTTTGAAGTCCGAAAATTCTATTTCTAACCTATTGGCATCTAATAGTTTTAATAATTCGACAGCATGTTTTATTTTATGGTATTCACCTTTTCGTGTGGTTTTTGTAATCCGCATTAACTCTTCGTCCGGATGTTCGATTTCTGCAGCCTTTGTTTTCTTAATTCTATCAGATATGCTCTTTTTGCAATTATCTAAACCGTAAAATTTATCCAAAATATCTGGTTGCGATAAAAACCAACTTTCCATCTCCTGTATCATGTAAAACACCTTGTCGCGAAATTCCATGAGATTTTCGAGTTTTAAATCGTTTTCTCTTTCGATTTCGGGTTAATCCAAATCAACTAAAAGTAAGGATAAATCGTATTCCAATTTGTTAGTTTTAAATTTTTTAATCGTATGTGATT
>CAIYZW010000864.1 GCA_903930725.1 uncultured Bacteroidota bacterium | reverse complement strand
TCCTGCAAAAGATGGCTTGTTTTATTCCCTGCCCCGCACCGTTTTAAAGGTCGAAATTGTTGTTAAAACCACCGACCATTTAAAAGGCCCTCTCTCGGATTTAGCAGAGAAATTTGTTGGTATTAAAAATGCGATAAAATTTGATAATACCACATATTCTATTGAAAATGTGCATGTTACTCCGGTTCCAGAACCTGATCCTGACCATACGTACTTTGTCGAAGTAGGAGGGAAGTCATCAAAAAGTTCTGGGTCCATAAATTTGAATTTTAACCAGGATGGTTTTCTTTGCTCGACTTTTAATGACGATAAAGGCCACAGTGATTTAGAAATTGAAAGACAAATTATTTTTACCGAAGAAAGCAAAGCTGACGCATCCGAACTTTATCAATTTCAGGCATTTGGAAATATTAAAGCCAAAATTGACACGATTGTCAGAAAAGTGACTGTTGATACTGCCATTATTCAAAAATTAATTTTCCGGGCTCGAACTACCGAAAAAACCGATGAAGAACTGGCTTCTGAAATTCTTAATAAAATTCAGGTTTTGCGTGAATCCAAATTTAAATTACTAACTGGTTTTCAGGAAATTGCTTACGATCAGGCAACAATTAAATACATGCATCAGCAGCTGGAAAACCAGGAAACCGAATACCTTGCCATGTTTTGCGGCAAATCGGTTTCGAGTTATTTGCGCTACACATTTTACTACACGCCCGGCTCATCTCCTGAAAAAGAAGATGTTGCGCTTTTCAGATTTTCGAAAAACAGTGGAATTAGCCCGGCAATAAGCGGCGCAGGTGAAGTGGTGACAGTAAAATTTGAGTTAAATGATATTTCGAAATTGACCCGTGAGTTTTCATCGCAAAAAAAGGATGATGGCCAACCAAAAGGCTTTTTCTATCGTATTCCCGAAAAGGCGAATGTTATTCTTTATCTGGAAAATGAGGAAATATTTAATAAATCAATCATAATCAATCAGTTTGGACAAGTAATGAATTTACCGGCCAATAAAATGAAAGTTGAATTTTACCCCGAAACAGGAGGAATTAAATCCTTGCTAAACGACTGATTATTATAAAACTATGGAATTTTATCAAGGTAGTTTTTTGACTTTTATCGTTTTAAATCATAAAACATCCAACAAAAAATGAACTGCTAAAAAGTAATGGTGTACTCGTAAGATTCTCCTGCTGGTTTTTCAGGCTTTTTTGAGGATGAATTTGATGGTTTTGTCTCGGTTTTATATTCAAATTGGATTTCGGGGGCATTGGGCAGTTTGAAAATAATCCGGGTGCGCATGGTGGCAATAACCCGTAAGCCACGGTTTTTGGCTTTTTCGTATTTCATAAGTTTAATTACTCGCGCAGCTTCTTCATCACAACCAAAACCAATTCCTTTTGTAATCTGAACTTCGATTACATTGCCCATGCCATCAACCCTGTACATGAGGTAAACAGTGCCTTCAGTCTTATTATCAAAGGCTGCTTTCGGGTATTTTAAATTTTGTTTTATAAATTCCTGAAAAGCTTCTTTACCACCAGGGAACTTTGGCAGTTTTAAAAATTTGGGATCTTTTTTATTTTCCATGATAAGTTTAATAAACCGCTTCAAAAATAGATAAAATTTATACTTTTGCTTAGTTTCATTTTGA
>CAIYZW010000863.1 GCA_903930725.1 uncultured Bacteroidota bacterium | reverse complement strand
TCGGGTTACAGAGTCGAAACCTATTACGGAATCACCGGATTCCCAACAGCTTTCTTCGACGGAACCCTCTCTATTGTTGGCGGAAACGCAACCCAGAGCATGTACGCATCGTACCTGCCGCTTTACGAAACCCGCGCTTCAAAAGTTTCCCTCTTCGAACTCAACATCGAGCCTGTATATCTTGGCGGCACCAACTTCAACCTCACCGTAAATGCCAACAACATTTACCAATATCCGGGCAGCGACGTTGTTCTGCACGTTATCTGCACCGAATCGCACATTCCGGTAACCTGGTTTGTGATGGATGAAGTGAATTTCGTTTGCCGCAAAATGTTGCCTGACCACCTGGGAACTGCCATGGATTTCAACGCTCAGCCAAACCACACGGTAACTTTTCCACTCAATTACAGTACCTGGGATGTCGAAAACTGCCAGGTTATCGCTTTCCTTCAGGATAACACCACCAAAGAAATCCTTCAGGCCACCCGCGTTGACCTTGGATTATATGTTGGCATCCAGAACCCGGAAGTTGCAGCCAATCTTTCGATCTATCCAAACCCGGCTACAAACCAGGTGAATATTGCCACTTCGGGCACACTCACCCAGGTTCGCATCATGAACAGCACCGGACAACTTGTCTTCGACCAAATGGTTGACGGACAAATGCTGCAGGTAAACAGCGAATCCTTCACCACAGGTGTTTATTTCATCGAAATCCGCACCACCGAAGGAATGACTACACAAAAACTCGTTATCAGGTAAAATACTGATTTCATTATTCATAAAAAAAGGAGCCTGCGTTGTCGGGCTCCTTTTTTTTGTGGTTAGTGGGATTGTTTTTACTGGTAATCAAGATTTCAGGTTCCCTTATCAAAGATCCTCAAATCAATTTTAAGTGCAAATAAAGAAATCGTTAGAAACAATAACCCTGCGAGTGGTGAGAATCTTTTATTTGATATTCCCTTTTTCCCAGATCAGTTTTTTCCCAAAGCCAAGCCGGTTATCAGTCATTTTTATGAAATCAGGTTCTACGCTCCAAAGCAACAAATCTTTTAAATGAGCGATTGGAAATTTTTTGAGATATGCAGCGGTAGCAATGGTTAGCATTTCACCCTCAAGTTCGGTGATCAGTCCCGTAAACTGAATTCCCTGAATTTTACCAATCATACTGGTTTCCAGGGCCACAGATCCGGCAACATTTTTGTTTTTTTCGGCATCGCCAATGTGCCTGGTTTTTCGGTCGGAGGTGAAAACAAAATGGTTTTCGTTTTCTAAATAAACATAAAAACATGAACAGGTGTATGGCTTGTTGTCGGTGGAGGTTGCAAGCGTAAAAACATGGTGCTTTTTTATGAATCCGATAATGCGTTTATCAATGGGGTTTTTATTTTCCATGATCAGCCTATTTCTTTATGAGCATATTTACCGCCATGATAATCAGTGCAAAAGCAAATATTTTTTTCATGGTAGCGACCGGCATTTGCAGGGCAAATTTTGAGCCGAAATAGCCACCGATGATAAAAGCAGCAGCGATAATCATGGCGTAATTCATGTTAAGTTCGCCAGCTTTCCAGTAATTGTAGGCTGCAAGTATCCCGATTGGAGGTAACATCACAGCCAGGCTTGTACCCTGCGCCATGTGCTGCGACATTCCAAGAATGTAAACCAGGGCAGGAATCATAATAACTCCACCGCCCAATCCAACAAATCCACCAAAAACACCGGCAAACAAGCCGATTAAAATCAAAATAATGACAACTCCAAAATTCATAACATTTTCATTTAAAAGTCCAAACTCATTGATAAATAAAACACAGGTATTTTTTTTATTCTTCCGTCTTCAAAACCCCAGGCGAGATCGCCTTTAAGGAAATATCCCAAAAGTTTTGCCCTTGCACCAAAGCCAAAACCAGCAATAATCGGTTCTTTTTGATACTGGACTTTAACTCTTACCGGTCCGGATTCGATGTAACGGGTGTAGAGCGAATTATCCGGATCATAAGGGTTCCAGCCACTCCAGGCGGTTCCAACATCGCCAAATGTAACCAGTTGGAAACTGCTCAAAAATTCAGAGGTAAGGGGCCGGTTAAACAAATATCTGAAAAGTGGCATCCTGAACTCCGTGTTGATGACAACGAAATTATTGCCGTTGCGGGCATTTTGGTTAAAACCGCGCATATTCGTTGCCAGAGCCTGATAGACCCAGTTTTGGTCGTTATCAAGTGGCGTTTCCTGTTCAAATTTTGGAATCATCCATTGATCGGTTCCGCCCATGTAATACAAAAGCTTCTCGCTGCCAAAATTTGAACTTGCTGCAATTCGGTTTGCCCAAATGAACAGACGATGGAGGCGTTTGTAATTTCTAAAATCGAAGCCAACAACCATCAGGTTTTTGTCCATCTTTTGAAGATATTGGTTGTATTCTCCAAAAACCATAAACCGGCTGCCTTCCAGCAAATTTAGCCCCAGGTTTTTGGTATCATCATAAATGAACTGAGCCTTTAAACCACCCCAGTTGAGGGTTGTATTTGGATAACGGATCGAAGCCTCATCGGGGCCGGCAAAAACATAATTTTCGTTACGGAAAAGTGCTGTTCCGCGAAAACGAAGTACCCGTGTAAAAGGCCAGGTTGCAATAAAAAATGCTTCATTGGTGTATTGCCTCGTAAAATAGGCAGAATAAAGATTTTCTTCGAGCGAACGACGCGTGAAAATAAATTCTTTATCAAGCCGGTTTTTGAGATTGGCGTAATTAAGAAAATACTCCTTATTGATCAGGTCGAGCGAAAGCCGCACACCTCCAACAATCCTATAATTTTCCATCAGGTCGGTAACACCAATTTTAAAGGTTGGGCTAAGTCCCGGACTCGAATAGTTCGAATTTGCGTCGATACCTCCGGTATTATTTGGAGTCAGGCTCACCGAATAGGGCTGATAAGTCTGGTTAAGGTAAGAAAAATCGAGCTGGGTAACCAATTGATTGATCGAAAACTCAACATTATAATTTCGTTGCTTTGGGATCACAAAATCGTCCTCAGTTTTATCAGCCTTTGGTTTTACTGCCTTCCGAACACCATAAGCCGTGCTGTCGGAGGTATTTATTCCTATTTGCCC
>CAIYZW010000862.1 GCA_903930725.1 uncultured Bacteroidota bacterium | reverse complement strand
TATCTGCACGAAGGAACCAAGGCGCCAAAACTTTGCCCGGCCTGCCTTCACCCGCAATCTTATTTCGAAATTAAGGAAACAAATTATTAGATGCGTTTCTTGCTTAAAAACACAAAATGTAGAATCTGTTGCCAGGTTCTACATTTTGCTTTTATGGCTTTTCTAAGCCTGGAATCGCCCAAAACTACTTCTCCAAAACTGCTTTAATCGTTTGGCGTCGATTTCCAACGCTAAGCTGGATAAAATAAATTCCAGATGGCAATGACGAAACCTCCCAATTGTAAGAATGATGGCCAGCAGACATTTGTAGCCATTCCTGTGTAAAAACTTTATGGCCGGATTGATCAAAAATCTGCATGATTACGTCCGAAACGGTCGGAATTTCAATACTCATTGTTGTTGATGAACCGAAAGGATTCGGGAAAACAGGATTAAGCGTGAACCCCTTGATTTGTTCCTGAACAGTAATCGCTGAAACAATCCGTTGGTTGCGGTAATAATTAAACGTGCCGTTGTATTGTCCCAGCGTGATGTCCAAATCACCGTCGCCATCAAGGTCGGCAAAAGCGGGAGTGGTATTTTGGTTGCCGGTAATTCCCTGGATGGGTTCTGGGTTTTCTACCCAGGTTTCGCCAACGTTTTCGAAATACTGTACCTCCGACCAGCCATTGCCGGTGAGTATGTCAAGATCACCGTCGCCATCAAGGTCGGCGATAGCCGGAACACAATTGCTGGTTACATCAATTCCACCGAAAAAGCCCGGAATAACCACCCAATCCGGCGAAGATGCCGATCCCTGATTTTCGAGATAAGTCAGGTTTCCGGCCTCATTTCCAGCGACAATGTCCAGGTCGCCATCATTATCAAAATCCACCAGGCGTGGTGCCGACCAACCTCCAAGATTAACGGTTGACATCACTTCATTTTCAAAGACAAACCCTGAACCAGTATTACGATGATAAAACAGCTTCCCGTTTAAATCGCCAACGATGGCATCGAGGAAGTTGTCGCCATTTACATCACCGATAGCCACCGCGCTATAAATCGAATGTTTAAGCGAAACAAAATAGCTGCTGTTTTCTTCCCAGGCAGGGCCAACGATTGTTCCGGTATTTTCGTAATATTTAATGTCGCCAAGCTGGCATCCTGTAAAAAGATCAAGGTCGCCATCGCCATCCCAATCAAAAAAGCAGGGATTGCTGGCGCCACCAACATCGAGCACACCGCCAAAAAGTGTGGTGTTTACTTGCCAGGTTGGCGAAGTTGGGGTTCCTGAATTGATGTAATAATTCAACGGACCAGAGGCAGAACCAAAAATCAGATCGAATTTGCCGTCGCCATTTAAGTCAGTTAAATCAGACGAATTCCAGTAAGTCTGATTTCCCAGACCCGCAAAAACAGCGATATTTATTTCCCAGATCGCATTTTCCGGCGTCCCGGTATTCTGATAATAAATGAAACCATGCTCATCACGTCCAACCAATAAATCCTGGTCATTATCGGCGTCGAGGTCGCAAAAATTGGGATAGGCATAAAGTCCAACATCACCAACTTCGATGGAGCTGGACTCCGTAAACTGCGCCATAACCGGAGATCCGAGATTAAAATATAGTTTCACCATGCCGCTTTCGCTGAGGCCAACTACCATGTCGAGGTCGCCGTCGTTATCAATGTCGGCAAGGTCGGGAACCGGATTTGAGCCAACATTTAATCCAACGAAAAAACCTTCCGTTTTTTCAAAAAC
>CAIYZW010000861.1 GCA_903930725.1 uncultured Bacteroidota bacterium | reverse complement strand
TCAGGTATTTTTGAACCGGTTCGGGTAAATGCCGAATATCGTCGAGGGTTACAATTTGATTTTTTGCTTTGGCCAGCAAACCTTCGGTTACTTCGGTTTTAAAGGCTTTTTTGTAGTTTTTGGATATTTCGTTCATAAAAAATCAAGTTAAGAATTCAAATTTTTAATACGCTAAAAAGTCGCTTTGAGCAAAGATTTTCGCTCGTCATAAATCTTGATAATCATCTCTCCAAATAATGTATTTGCCCAGGCAAACCAGGAACGGGAGAATTTGCTGGCATCATCTTTATGGAACGATTCGTGCATAAAACCTTTCCCGGCATGGGTAGCTTTCAGCATTTTAAGGCAATTAACGATTTCCCGGTCATCGGTGCTAGTCATTGCACGCAGGATGATGCCCATTGGCCAGATGCTTTCCTTTCCGGTATGCGGGCTGGCCTGGCCTTCAGCGGCTTTTCCCTTAAGGAAATACGGGTTGTTTTCGCTAAGTAAAAATCTCCGGGTATTTTTATAAATTTCATCGCCTGGCTGATGAATTCCAAGGTAGGCCAGTGACATTAAACTGGGTACATTGGCATCATCCATAAAAACCTGGTTGCCAAAACCATCTAATTCGTAAGCATAAATCTCACCGAAACCAAGATGTGGAGTTATCGCATATTTTCTGATTCCATTTTCGATTTCCAAAGCTAATCCCGAACAATCATCGGCAAAAGTAGCATCATTTAAAACATTTTTAAAAATATCCGAAATATGTCGCAATTCCTGCGCTGCAAAAAGGTTGGATGGAACTAAAAACGGAAAAAGTGTGGCATCGTCCGAAGGCCGGAACATGGAGCAAATCATTCCGGTTGGCCTGATTGGCCGGCCTGTTCCGCCAAAAACCGGTGCATCAATCATTGCCGAAGTTTTACGGATGAAATAATACGGACTTTCTCCATATAGCCTTTGCTCTGTCCTAAATGTTTCGAAGATTATCTTCATTGCCTTTTGCCATTCGGCATCAAAAAGAGAAGCATCGCCGGTCCGTTTCCAATATTCGTGGGCAAGCCGCATCACATAACAAAGCGAGTCAATCTCCCACTTGCGTTCGTGAAGGCCGGGTCGCATTTTGGGTTCATCGTCGTTCCATTCGGCGCTCTGGGTTGCATCTTTATTAAAAGCGTTGGCGTAAGGATCGAGTAAAACGCAACTGGCCTGCCGGTTTATCAAACCCTGGATAAGAAGTTTCAGATATGGATCGGCATTAATTAATGGCATGTAAGGCCAAACCTGTGCTGTCGAATCGCGCAGCCACATTGCGTGAATATCGCCGGTGATAACGAAAGTATCGGCTTTGCCGTTGAGTACGCCCATTTCCACGGTGGTGTCCAAAGTGTTGGGATAGCAATTTTCGAACATCCAGGCAAGTTCCGGATCAGCAATCGCAGCTTTGACTTCCGCAATTTTTGCTTCCACAGCATTGCTTGTAAAATTTCGCTTTTCGATTGGCGGCCTCTGGCTTATGAACGATCCGCCGGGGATAAATAATCCGGCTCCGGCCAAATTGATAGCACTAAATCCCAAAGCAGCGGTGCCAGTGGTTTTGATGAATTTCCGACGTTGCATAATTCTCGATTTATCTGTTACGGCAAATTAAATCAAGTTTTGTCTATCTGCCAAATCATCCTGCTCCAAATGTTTTGTATTAATCGTTTTAAACCGCTATTTTATTGATAAATATTTCGTAATTAAATATTTAGACTATATGACTATTTAGATTGCTTTTAAATCTTGCACATTCAGGTATTTGGATACTTTTTTAATAAATCTTTTTTTACTTTTACCTCCACAAATCAGAAAGTTAACTACTTAAGTATTTTTGCTTAATGAAGAAAAAAAATAACGAACAAAACAACGATTCCAGGCGAAATTTCCTGAAAAGCACCGCGCTGTTAGGCGCCGGTGCAATTGCCGGAGCCGGATTAATTTCATCCTGTTCGGAAAATCCTGAAACAACGGGTGAAAAGGTTTATTTGCTCACTGCAACAGGTGAATTGGTTCAGGTTGACCCATCGCAAATTAACCGTGTACGGAAAGAAAAACTTAGTGAACTTGCCGAGCGAGGCCGCGAAGGTTTGGTTGGACATCACTGGGTAATGGTGATTGATTTATCAAAATGTAAAAACGCCCGCAAGTGTATGGCTGCCTGTGCAAATGCACACGAATTGAAACCTCATCAGCATCACATCAACGTTTTGCAGATGCAGGATTCGCCAGGTACTGCACCTTACTACATGCCAAAACCCTGCTATCATTGCGACAATCCACCCTGTACAAAGGTTTGCCCGGTAAACGCAACTTTTAAACGTAAGGATGGAATTGTGCTCATTGATAACGAGCGATGCATCGGCTGTCGTTTCTGCATTGCTGCCTGCCCTTACTCTGCCAGGATGTTCCAGTGGTTTGAGCCGGATTATACCGCAGAGGAAAAAGCAAGGGTTTATGATGTTGAGCTCAATGTTCCACAAAAAAAAGGAACCATCACCAAATGCCTTTTTAGTGCTGACAGGTTGCGGAAAGGACAACTCCCTTACTGCGTTTCGGCATGCCCCAATGGTGTTTATTGGTTTGGTGATAAGATGGAAGATGCCGTTACAAACGGAACCTCCAACGAAACCCGCAAATTCAGTGAATTAATTACAGAAAATGCCGGTTATACAAATTTCGAAGACCTTGGCACCAAACCACAGGTGTATTATCTGCCTCCAAAAAACAGGACTTTCCCTTATGAGCCGGCTGATACCGTTATTCCTGAAATGGAAAAGAAATCATAATCGTTTTATTCCAAAAATGTTAAATTAAACGAAGAATGACAACAGAAACAAAAACTTTCGAACGTATCAGGGAAGACCTGATAAGACCTTTGCATAAAAATACTTTTGGGAACCTGGTTTGGATCAGAGTATTGGTTATCATTATTTTACTGGCACTTTTTGCTTACGGGCATCAGTTGATGACCGGGCTTGGCCTTACAGCGATGCGCGATTATTCGTCGTGGGGATTGTACATTGCCAGTTTTGTTTTTTGGGTGGCAGTTAGTCTCATCGGTTCACTGATTTCAGCTATCCTCAAATTGCTCGATCAGAATTGGGCAACGCCCTTAACCAGGATTTCAGAGCTTATCGCCCTGGCAGCCATCACAATGGCCGGTGCAACCATCGTTATCGACATGGGGCGTCCCGACAGGGTTTTGAATATCCTGCTTAACGGCAGGCTTCAATCACCAATCGTTTGGGACTTTTTCGTGGTAAACACTTATCTCGTAATAAGTCTTATCCTGCTTTATTTACCGATGATTCCGGATATCGCCATCCTGCGCGACCGCATGACCGAAGCACCAAAATGGCAGCGCAAATTATACGAAGTTTTGTCGCTCAACTGGCAAGGCACCCAGGAACAATGGGCTTTGCTGAAGAAATCAATGAAAATAATGATCATCCTTATTCTGCCGGTAGCTTTTTCGATTCATACTGTAACTTCCTGGCTTTTTGCGGTTAACAGCCGTGCAGGGTGGCACAGCACCATCTTCGGACCTTACTTTGTTTCGGGTGCCTTTGTTGCCGGAAGTGCTGCTGTTTTAATTGCGATGTATGTTTTCAGAACACGCCAGAAATTGCAGGATTATATTACCGATGACCATTTTAATAAAATGGGGAAATTGCTTTTTCTTACGGCCATGGTCTATTTTTATTTTAACATTAACGAATACCTTGTTCCCGGCTTTGCATGGAACCGCCTGGAAGGCGCACATCTTCACGAACTTTTCTTTGGCCAGGAAGCACCTGCATTTTGGATGACACAGATTTTTGGATTGCTTTTGCC
>CAIYZW010000860.1 GCA_903930725.1 uncultured Bacteroidota bacterium | reverse complement strand
TCGGAATACAACACTCAGAATATTCTGCTTGAGAGCATTTTCATCCGGAACCTTACATAACCCAGTGACACTGTATGATAAGCATTTAAAGCTTCGATCATTTACCCAAACGGCATCGTGCTTTTTAAGACAAGTCCAAAACGATATTAAAAATTGTCAGAAGATCAATCAGAAAGGCTTATCCTGTATGAGATTTGTCTGTTTTCCGTAACAGTAAAGGTTTCATCTTTCCAAAAAGACGAAACCTTTTTTCTAAAAGAGGATGTCTTATTCCATCGCTACCCATCCATTTTCGGTCAAATGTTAATTTCTCATTATTTAAATTTAAGTAGAGGATTGGCTTATTCCGGATGTAGCTTTAGAATTGATTTTGTTGTAGATTTGCCAGGCAAAGTCTATTTTTGGAAAAAAAAACAAAAAAATGAAAATGCGCTCCTTTCAAATGATTATCGCGTTGGTTTTGATGGCATCTTCCGTTTTCAGCCAAAGGCCGACAATCGAATTAACCTTCATTGCAAAATACCAATCGCAGCATGTGATGCTCGACAGCATCTCCATCCAAAACCTCACCCAGCCCGGAGATACCATGCTTTTCGCGCCTGATACAGTGTTGTTTCTGGAATACATCATCAGCATCCCTGACAATGGAGGAGTTGTAGAAAGTTCATTTTCGGTTTCACCGAATTATCCCAACCCATCGACAGACGGAAAAACGACAATCGATGTTTTTATCCCCAAAAGGGAATTTGTTAAGATGCGGGTTTTTAATATCCTCGGAAATGAAGTAGCCGTTTATGAAAATACGCTGGATCCAGGAAATCATCATTTTACTTTCCTTGCCGGGAAAGCAAGGTATTACGTGCTTTCGGTAAATTGTGGCAACGAAATCCGTTCGGTTAAGATGATTAATTCGTGCAACAGCAACCAGGAGCAGGGAACGTTGATTTATGAAGGAAGTACAGAAACGGAACCATCGATGAAATCTCAGGAAGCCACTGCTGGCTTTGATTTTTTGTTGGGCGACCAGCTACAATACACTGCTTTTGCCTCCGGATATCAGGCAAGTGTCATTGTTGATATTCCTGAATCCAGTAAAACCTTCACTTTTGAAATGGTATCATCCGTTTTTACCTGTGGTAATTCCCTCACAATTAACCATGTAACCGGCGAGGTTGCCCCTGTTAACAAAACAGTAACTTATGGCACTGTTACCAATATCCCCGGAGAACCCTCAAAATGCTGGATTACCAGCAACCTTGGGGCCGACCACCAGGCTACTGCGAAAAACGATGCTACCGAACCCTCGGCAGGATGGTACTGGCAATTTAATCTTAAACAAGGCTACAAACATGATGGCACTACCCGGACACCTAACACAGCCTGGGTTACCAACATTGAAGAGAATTCTGACTGGATTCCCACCAACGACCCTTGCGCAATTGAACTGGGCGTCGACTGGCGTATTCCTACTTCTGCTGAGTGGCAAAATGTTGATGCAAATGGAAACTGGGCCGATTGGAATGGACCCTGGAACTCTGGTTTGAAATTGCATGCTGCCGGGCTACTTGGAAACAACGATGGTTTGCTTTACGACCGTGGTTCATCAGGCCTGTATTGGAGTAATAACCAATACAGTACAACCGATGGATCTAGTATCCATTTCAGCAATGGATTTTGTAGTATGTTTAATTTTCCGAAAGCTGGTGGTTTTCCCATGCGATGTGTCAATTCCATGTTTATTTGTGGCGATGTTGTTAATTATGAAGGTGAG
>CAIYZW010000859.1 GCA_903930725.1 uncultured Bacteroidota bacterium | reverse complement strand
GGCACCATTCCAATATCTTTCCATTGATCCTGCAAATCTCTGAAATCGTCGTAAGTCCTTTTGAGGGTTTCTTCGGAATTGATGAGAGCTTTTAAAGCCTCAAGGATTTCCTGTTTTTTGCGAAGGTTTTCAAGTTTCTGATCTTCCAGCGAATCGAGGAAAACAGCACGTTTTTGCCTGTAGATGTCAAATATTTGGTTAAATCTTACTTCTTGCGGATCTTCCGAAGGGTGGTATTCTTCTTTATCGCCGCCTTCGGTGAGAAAGCTTTGGTAGCGTTCTTCTTTTTCGGCTTTTGTTTTCTTCAAAAAGGCAACCTTAATTAAGGCAATCCTTGATTTTATAATATTTACGTCTTCTTCGTTTACAAATTTTTCCAACGACTCCAATAACTCGTCGCGCGACAGCTGCTCGTAACCGACCTTTGCAGCCTCCTCATCTTCGTGAAGATCGAGGTCCTCATCATCCTCATCTTCTGTTACAGCAACTCCAACCGGCATTTCGATTGATTCTTCGATGATATTCTCCGCAACCTTTTCTTCAACCACTGGTTCCGGGTCAGGAATGGCAGCAATTACTTTTTCTTCACTCACCAGAGTTTCAACAACGTCTTCTTCAGGCACTTCCAAAGGTTCAACTTCAGTTTTTGTAGTTTCTTCGACAACGGTTTCTGTTTCTTCAACAGCCGGTGCCTCAGGTTCTGAAATTGCAACTTCCGGAGCCGAAGGTTCATCATCGCTCACAGGATTTTCGGTTTCGGTTTCGATTTTGGCATCCTCGTCGGCTTGAGGTGGAGTTTCATCCTGAACAGATTCAGTGATTTCGGTTACAACTTCATCTTTTACAGCCGGTGCGGCTTGCGCGTCCTGATTTTCATCAGGTTGTTGAGATGCTTCTACATTGGCATTTACTGCTTTTGAAGAGTTCTCCTCCTGAATTTCTTCAGGAATCTGATTAGTTTGATCTTTAATTTCCATTACTGTACATTAATTTTAATCACACATTGGATTTATTGCATTCAGGTTTTTTATGCTAAAAACCTGATAATTAGAATTTACCGTTAAAAATGGGTGCAAAATTAGCAATTATTCATTCTAAAGGCGATTTTTAACAAAAATTCTCAATAACAGCACCAGGCAAAATTCAACTGTTCTGAGTTAAAAATTTGAGAAAGAAAAACTTTTGGGCTGTTCAACAACTCCGTTATCTGAGCAATTCTTTTAATTTTGCCAAAAAGTTTTATGGTTCAAAATCTTACAATAATGAAAAAATCATTCTTCCTGATCTCAACTTTAGTTTCTTTGGCCTTCATGCTGTCTCTCACGACATTTTCTCAGGAAAATGCCCAAAAATCAGATGACTCGGGCTACAAATTCACCGATGTAAAAATCATTCCACATACTCCAATAAAAAACCAAAACCGCTCCGGCACTTGCTGGAGTTATGCCGGGACTTCGTTTGTTGAATCCGAAATCCTGAACAATGGTGGTAAAGAACTCGACCTTTCGGAGATGTTTGCTGTAAGAAATTCGTACAAAATCAAAGCTGCAAATTATATAAAACTGCATGGTGCAGCCAATTTCGGACCGGGAGGTGAGCCACATCAGGTGATAGAATCGCTGGCTATAAACGGTATTTTGCCTGATAATTTTTACAACGGGCTTGCCATCGGAACCGAATTACCCGTTCATAACGAGATGGATAATTTATTGGAAGCCCATGTTAAGGCAATTGTTGAAAACAAAAACGGAACGCTGACGCCTGTCTGGAAAAAGGCTTTTGAGGGTTTGCTGGATGCCTACCTTGGTGAAGCACCTGCCGATTTTGAGTTTGACGGAAAACGATATTCGCCAAAATCGTTTACTTTGGAAAACGTTAATCTTGACCCCAAAAACTATATCGAAATCACCTCATTCAGCGATCAGGAAAATTATAAACCATTTCTTTTTCTCATCCCCGACAACTGGGATTTTGAACAATATTATAATGTCCCGCTCGACGAAATGATTGAAACAATTGACTTTGCGCTGGAAAATGGGTATTCGGTTGCCTGGGCTGCCGATGTAAGCGACAAAGGTTTTAACCATAAAAAAGGTGTGGCTTTGGTTCCCGAAAAAGACTGGAGCAAAATGTCGGCAGGTGAAAAAGACAGCGTTTTTATTGAGCCTGTGAAGCAAAAAAACATCACAACCGAATTAAGACTTCAAGCCTTGGAAGAATATTCGACCACCGACGACCACAGCATGCACATTATTGGCCTGGCAAAAGACCAGGACGGAAACACCTGGTACAAAGTAAAAAATTCATGGGGCACTGAAAATAGCAGGTACAACGGCTATTTTTATGCGTCCGTGCCTTACATAAAATATAAAACAATAGCTATTTACGTGAATAAGAGTGGTGTGCCTAAAAATCTTACCAGAAAACTGGATCTGTAACTTCCGGTACACCAGTTGCCAGGGTTTGATACATCCACTTCAACGAAATTTTACGTCAAACCTTTTCAATTCGGATGCGCCAAAATACTGGTTATGTTGATGAGCTGATCATATCGTGAACCCATCGGGCGATGATAAACGTAAATGGTGTATTGGTTGTTTGTTTCAAAAAAATTGCCCTCCATCAAAGTTACATCACCAACTTTGGAATTGTTGGGCAGAAGCACAAACTGGTAATTATAAAAACCTTGTTTTAAAAATATTTGAGCCGAAAATCCCAGTTTTTCGTAATCGTAAGTTAATTCGGCATCTTTATGAAATTGCCAGTCGGTAAAACCGCCAAACAAGTACAATTTGCCTTCGATTAAAGGAGATTTGTACGGCAGGAAAAAATTAACTGTCGCGTAATCGGCTTCACTGCTGCTCGACGACATATCTTCGGTTTTGATTAGGAACCTTCCGTTAATACTTTCCTGAATATCTTCGAAAACATTCTTCTTTTTTACCTTATCGGGATGAAGATAAACCTGATACCCAGTTTCCAATGAGTATTCGACACTTGCTACCCTGAATGAATTATACCTCAGACTCTTCAAATCAACATATCTGAAATCGCTGCCACCATCAAAAACATTTACACCATCATAATCGTAGCGAAGTTCGGTTCCCATAATATTTTTAGGTTTAAG
>CAIYZW010000858.1 GCA_903930725.1 uncultured Bacteroidota bacterium | reverse complement strand
TTTCAGGCAAACATTAACCTTTCTCCTTTGGGCGCAGGTATCGGATCGCCAAATTCTATGGCAGTTTCAATCCATAATTCGATCGCTGTTTTGGCATTTTGTAATGCATCCTCCTGTGAGCTTCCATGGGCTGAACAGCCTGGCAACTCAGGAACTTCTGCGATAAAAGCATCATCGGCATTACTCCAAAAGATGATTATTTCATATTTCTTCATCTAAAACTCCTCCCAATTTGTATTTTAAAATGATGTTTCTAACCTGTTTTACCTGATATGGTTTTGCATGGCTTCCGTCTTTCTGGAGATTAATTTTTTCGATAACTCCTTCTTTTCTAAACACGTGATGGCTACCTTTTGTTCGTTCTTCAAAATTAAGTGCCTTCAGCAGATTGCACAGTTCGGCAAAACTGATTGAAGCATCTGCCATTCCTGACAGAATTTTCAATATTAACTTTTGGTATTTGCCCATATTCAGTTTTGTTTACAATAGCCTTTTTGAATTTACCGCTAAATTAATATTTTTCAAACTCTTACTTGAAGAAACCATTTTGAGTGATGAGCTTTCCATAATTTTTTCTATTTTTCTTTTAAAAAAAATCACCGCGTAAGCGTAGGTTATTTTATTCGTTCGGCTTTTTACAGCTAAACTCATATCCCTTAGCTCAAAAGGTATGGCCGGAAAAGCCTACCTAAACTATGGGACCAAAGTCAACCGGAACCCGGTGAATATCTAAACCTGTTTTTCTTTTTTCCCTGGAAAATTCACCGGGTAACCCGCCTGATGAACGAAAACCCTTATAAAATGAATAGTTCCCTACTTAAACTGATAAATAGTTAAAAAGCCCGAACGGCACGAACATGTATTTTGCTGCTCTTTGTGAAATAGCTCTGATGACCACCGTCAAATATTTGAATCCAGGCGTCGTTGGTATTGTACCCAGATGAACTCCAATAGTAGGTAGAAGCAAAACCGCCAATTCCTTTCGTTTTTAAATTTTTATACATCAAATCCAACTCATCTTTTGATGGTAGAAACCAATCGCTGTAACCATTTAAGATTAGGTCATCACATATTCTGGCTGCAATATTAGATTTATTACAACCAGCGACAATGGCAGAAGTATTTGCGGCTCCAGTTCTAATACCGGCGGAAGTTGCCCCAATAGTCTGATTATAGCACCCCCATTCAGCATTTTTACTTTGGTCACTTTCTGCACAAACCAATCCCCCGCCTTTACCATTTAAATAAAACACTATTCCACCGTGTGCTTTATCCCCAATTTTGAGATTTCCGGAATTCTTGGTTTGAGAAGTTGATGAAGTGGATGATATTTTATTCAGTCGGATGCTTTTATTTTGTTTTTCCTCAGTTTTCAAAATAATCTTTTCCTGGCTTACTTCATAGCCTTTTGCAGTAACTTTCAGTGTATAGGTTCCCACTGGGATTTCCTCAAAAACCTTCATCCCATCAGAAGTATATTTTTCGCCTGCATCGCCGGTAAGTTCTATTTTGGCATCAAAAGGCGTTACGGCTATTTGCAAAGAGCCGGTTTGCACATCGGGGAACATTTCTAACACCTGTTTGTCGTTTCGCTTGAGCGCCACCTGTTGTTCCAGTGTTTC
>CAIYZW010000857.1 GCA_903930725.1 uncultured Bacteroidota bacterium | reverse complement strand
CGCGGTTCCAACGATGATTTTAACGTAATGTTTGGGATAAATCATCCAAAGGATGCTTTCCGGTTAATTACCGACCACGGTTGCAACACCCTGGTTTACACTTCAGGAGCCGATAAGGTCCATCTTTACTCCAACCTGTTAAGTAAAACGTATTCAATTCCAAGAATTAGCCCGCGAAGTACGATTGGAGCAGGCGACAACTTTAATGCAGGTATCATCTTTTCGCTGATTAGTCAGAATATTTTGAAAAAGGACTTAAACCAGCTCGAAACCGTGCAATGGGACGATATCATCAAATCGGGCATTGTAATGAGCCAGGAGGTGTGTAAAAGCTTTGATAATTATATTTCGAAGGCTTTCGCCGGACGAATTTCGAAACGTCAATAATTGCTCCGAGGCCAAATTAAATGTTTTTATTTTTCTTCTTTAAATATTGATAATCAAGATAATAAAGCAATTTCAGCGAAAAACTGTTATCAGCAGGCGATTCGAGTGTGTTTTTGAGATTATCGAAATATTTTACAGCCAGAAGGTTATCTTCTAAAGTATAAACCGAATTTTTCCAGGCAAAAGCAAGCTCGCTTCCGGGCGCAAATTCCCATCTGAATAGCAGATCAATATTAAAAGCATTATAGCTGAAGTCGTTGGCTTCGGAATATTCCGAATTTTCGAGAAATCCTTCATCATCGAGAAGATAGTATTTGTTGTATTCGGCCAAAAGCCAATAATGCCGTAACCTGAAATCGAAAGCCATTTTATTATTAAAAATAAAGGTGGTTTGCAACACATTTTCGACAACCTGAAGATTGCGGCGACCAAAAACAATTTCATCAATGCCGCCGATAATAGCATCATCAACATAACCAACATCATTTATATTTTTTGTAAAACCTGATTCGGCCCTGAAAGTAAGTTGGTCGTTAATCCTGAGTCTGGGGGAAATCCCCATAAAATACGAGGACCCATCGAAGTCATTTGTGCGTGAGAACATGATACGCCCATCAACGATAAAAGGTTTACGGTAATCCGGCGATATCCAGGCATTTATCTTGTAGGACGGTGGTTTGACAAATACCCTGCCTTCGGTGCGCGATTCGTAATAATCGTACTGCTCGAATGGCTTGTAAACAAATCCACCCCCAATCGAAAGATATTTGACCAAGGTTGTCATGTTTTCATATTCGATCCCGAAATCGGTAAAATTGCGCGGTGCAAAAAGGCTATTGTACCAAATTGCTGCCGAATTATTCATTTGGATAATTTTCCCAACAGGCTCATAAAAATTGTACGACAGCGTGAGGCTGTTGCTTATTTCGTTGTTGGCCTGCAGATAGCCAAGATCGTTTGGGTTGTAAGTATCGCTTTCGACATATTGACCCAGCGAATATTGGAAATTTCCGCTTACTTTCATCAGTTTAATTGCATAATTGTAGCCGAGTTCAGTCGGATTATCTGGCAAGTATTTCTGACTCAGGTTAAACCTGCCAAATGCAGAATAAGAAGACGCTTTGTTGAAAAACTGGAATTCGCTGCCCGACACATTTGCTGTGGGTGAATGTAAACCCTTGTAAACGTTGGTATTATAAACACTGAAATACGAATTATTTATAAGATTCTGATCGAGGACAATCATGTTATAATTAGTGAAAGGCTGGGTCGGAAAATTCCTTGTATTTCCTGCTGAGTCGCTGATTGTAGCGTAAGTTTCCGATGACATCGCGTTAAACACGCCAACGCCTAATCCTTTGTTTGTTCTGCCTGAAAACTTGGTTGCATTGATGAGCTTGGTTTTTGAAGGATTTTCG
>CAIYZW010000856.1 GCA_903930725.1 uncultured Bacteroidota bacterium | reverse complement strand
GAGATGTTGAAACAAGCCGGTCTTCCTGATGGAGTTTTCAACATCGTAAACGGTGCGAAAGATGTTGTGGAAGCTATCTGCGACCATCCTGAAATAAAAGCAGTTTCTTTTGTGGGTTCTACGCCAGTGGCACAAATAGTATACCGTCGTGCTACCTCTAATTTAAAACGATGCCTGGCGCTAGGCGGTGCGAAAAATCATCTGATCGTTTTGCCAGATGCTAATCTCGAGCTTTCTGCTGCTGATATTGCTGCGTCTATGTGTGGATCTGCCGGGCAAAGATGCATGGCAGCGTCTGTTATGATTGCAGTAGGAAATGTAAATCCACTTATTGAAAAGCTTTGCGCTGAAACTTCGAAATTTATTCCCGGCATTAAAATGCCCCCGATAATTTCGCGTCAATCCAGGGAAAATCTGATCAACTATATTGCTGAAGCAGAAAAAAAAGGAGCAAAATTATTGGTTGACGGTCGAAAATTTATCAATGACAATATTGCGGATGTGAACGGGTACTATTTAGGACCTACAATTATTGACTGGCGGGACTCCGATGCAAAGATGCCCGATTCTGAGGTTTTCGGATCTGTATTTGAGATTATTTCAGCAAAAACTGTAGAAGAAGCAATTGCTATTCAACACGAAAGTCCCTTTGGTAATGCAACATCAGCTTTCACACAAAACGGGGCCATTGCCAAAATGGTTGCTCAAAATGCGAGTGCCGGAATGATTGGAATCAATATTGGAGTTCCTGTGCCACGCGAACCATTTTCTTTTGGTGGATGGAATGCATCAAAGTTTGGAGCAGGCGATATTACCGGAAAAAGTTCTCTCGGATTTTGGTCTCAATTAAAAAAAGTAACTTCTAAATGGGCAAAACAGGAAATTACCGATTGGATGAGTTAGCCCGATGGACAATGGTTTTACACTTAATAAATTTTTAATTTCAACAAAATGACCGAAAGAGAACAAATTGTAAAAAACAACCTGGATTATTCCTTTTTTTCATGGTCCAAACAAGCCGGATTAAATCCCATTACAGTAAAATCAGCTAAAGGAGTCTATTTCCATGATTATGACGGAAAAAAATATATTGATTTTTCATCGCAATTAATGAATGCCAATATCGGGCACCAACACCCAAAAGTTATTGAAGCGATTCAGAAACAGGCCGGCGAACTCACTTTTGTAACATGCTCGATGGCTACAAACGTAAGGGGAGAATTAGGGAAAAAACTTGCTGAGATCACACCTGGCAGCCTGAAGAAAACGCTTTTTACACTTGGAGGTTCCGAAGCTGTTGAAAATGCAGTAAAACTGGCTCGGTTATATACCGGTCGTCATAAGATTATTTCGCATTACCGGTCCTACCATGGTGCAACATATGGAGCAGTTTCAGTTGGTGGCGACCCCCGGAAATTTCAATTTGACAATGAGGGTGTTCCAAATATTGTTCATGTCGAAAATCCATATTTCTACCGCTGCCCATGGAACAGCGGCACGATTGAAGAATGTGGCGAAAGAGCCGCGGCTAATCTTGACCGGATTATCCAGTTTGAGAATCCCGGCAGTGTTGCTGCAATTCTCATAGAAGGCGAATCCGGAACTTCTGGTTGCATTAAATACCCGCCTTTTTACTGGAAAAAAGTAAAAGAAATAGCCGACAGATATGGTATCTTATTAATTGATGATGAGGTAATGAGTGGCTTTGGACGCACCGGGAAATGGTTTGGAATTGACCACCACGATGTTACACCTGATATTATGTGCGTTGCTAAAGGATTGACTTCAGGTTATGCCCCACTTGGCGGAATCATCGTAAAAGAAGAAATAGCAGCCCGCTTTAATGACATCCCATTGCCTTTAGGTTTAACTTATTCTGCTCATGCGCTAGGCTGTGCTACAGCTTTAGCATGTATAAAGGTTTACGAAGAAGAAAACCTGGTGGAAAATGCTGCCTTAATGGGAAAATATATTGAAGCAAAAATTAAAACACTCGCAGAAAAGCACCCATCCATGGGCGATTTCCGTAACACAGGTTTACTTGGTGCAATTGAATTAGTTAAAAACCGCGAGACGAAAGAACCACTAACGCCATTTAATGCCGCTGCCAAAGACCTGGAACCAACCAACAGAATG
>CAIYZW010000855.1 GCA_903930725.1 uncultured Bacteroidota bacterium | reverse complement strand
ATACTTTTTACCACCGGCTACACCGATTATATCCCGACAGGCCTGAATCAGCCCACAGCAACTTTGCCATTAGCCATTTTTTTTCAGTTGAGTTCACCCATCGTCGAAGTGCAGAACCGTGCTTATGCTTCGGCTGTAGTTTTGGTGACGATCATTCTTATTATCAGCATCCTGGCAAGGGTTTTTTCGGCAAAATTCCATAAAAACAAGATTAATTTTTAACACAATGGAAAATCCCAAAATAGCGATCAGCAACCTCGATTTATTTATCGGCAAGCAGCATATTCTTAAAAATATAAATGCGGAGATTCCAAGTAAGAAAATTACTGTTATTCTAGGGCCTTCGGGTTGCGGAAAAACCACGTTGCTTAAAAGCCTCAACCGGCTAACCGATCTCAATCCCGAGGTTAAAGTTACCGGCAGCATCATGATTGACGATGAAGATATTTTAACGACAAAAAGAGATATTACCGACATCCGGAAAAAGATGGGATTGCTCGCACAAAGGCCGTACCCGCTGCCGATGAATATTTACAACAACATTGCTTATGGCCTGCGCATCAGCGGACGAAAAAACAAACGTTTCCTCGATAAACGTGTGGAACATTACCTGCGGCAGGTTAATTTGTGGGAAGAAGTTAAAGACAGGCTGCGCGATCCGGCGGCTGCACTATCAATCGGGCAGCAACAACGCTTATGCCTCGCCCGTGGCCTGGCCGTTGACCCGGATATCATTCTTGCCGACGAGCCTACATCGGCACTCGACCCGATTTCGAGCCAGACCATAGAGGAGAAATTTATCGAACTCAAAAGCAATTATACCATCATTTTGGTAACTCATATTTTGAGGCAGGCCAGGCGCATTGCCGACCATGTAATATTTATGTACCTCGGCGAAATTATCGAACAAGGCCCTGTAGCGCAAATATTTGAAAACCCACAGGAAGAAAAAACAAAATCGTATTTAAAAGGGATGTTTTATTAACCAAATTACTCAATTCTGAAAATTATGAAAAAAATCATCATTTCACTGATTTTAATGGGATTTTTACCCATGCTTGCTCTTGCTCAATTTACGGTTAATGCCGAATTAAGGCCAAGAGCGGAGATTCGAAAAGGCTACAAACAGCTGCCGGACAGTGTGAGCGTTCCTTCCGCTATCATCTCCCAGCGTACACGAATCGGATTCACCTATCAGAACGAATGGCTCAAAACCTCCGTCACCCTTCAGGATGCGAGAGTGTGGGGAGACGAAAACACTTTCAACTCCACCGGAGTTTACGGCGACACGGCAAGTATTGATCTTTATGAAGGCTGGCTTGAACTATCCTTTTTAAAGTATTCATCTTTAAAAATAGGAAGACAGGTTTTTGATTACGACGACACAAGGTTGCTTTCGACACGGAATTGGGGTCAGACGGGGATTTCTTACGATGCTATCCTTTACAAATATGCTAAAGACAGCTGGAATATTGATGCCGCTATTTCTCTGAACAACAAACTCGACAATACTTTCGGCAATAATTATCCTTCGGGAAAGATGAAAACGCTCAATTTTGTGAGAATTGCAAAAAAAATCAACGCCGATCTGACAGTTTCTGCAATTGGCCTTGCTTCCGGCTATACTCCGGATAGTAAATCGGAAACCATTTACATGCGCGGCTCGTATGGGGTTTATGCTAATTATAAAAAAAGTCCTTTAAACCTCTGGACATCATTTTATTATCAAAATGGCAAGAATAGCAAAGGCATTAATGTAAATGCCTGGAACTGGAATGTTTTTGGTGATTATTCGTTTGGGAAATTGGGATTAAATGCCGGGCTAACTATTTTGTCGGGTGAAAAAACCAACGATTCTGGCGATAAAGACCAGCTTTTCGATTTACTTTATGGGAATCGTCATCGCTATTATGGCTTGATGGATAATTTTAACAATTTACCCAAAAGCACTTCAAATGGAGGATTGGTGGATGCTTTTGCAGGAGTCAATTATCAAATCTCACAAAAAACCAAAATCTCGGCCGATTATCATTATTTTGCCCTCCAACAAAACGAGGTTAAATTAGCTGGTGTGAACACTAAACTTGACAGCCAGTTAGCTTCGGAAATTGACCTTCATTTCCGTACCAATTTCAGTAAAGTTGTTTATTTGGAAGGTGGTTACTCGATGATGTTGCCAACTTCGACAATGGAAATTGTTCAGGGATTGGGCGAAGGTAAAAGTGAATTTTCATACTGGGGCTGGCTGATGTTGACTGTAAAACCTGAGATTTTCTCATCAAAATAAAACTAAAAACAATTTGTCGTTGATTTTGTTAATTATCAAAATGTAAAATTCGGAAACTAAGTATTTCTGTTTTACATTTGCTTAACTTAAATTTCAGGATAATATCATTAATGAGGAGGAAAAATTATGGCTAAAGACTGGAAACAAATCAACTGGAGTGATCCCAACGAAAATCTGTCGGATCATTTTAAGGTAGGCGAAGCCTTGTGGCTGCCATCCTGGCGGGTATATCATATTCCTTCGGATAAAGAAAAGGAAGAGATTGTAAAAACCGCTGATGCCATGGAAAACATCAGGGTACTGTTTGGATCATCAATAACCGTTCATTGCTGGATGCGCCCGCTTCAGGCAAATGCTCCCGGAACAACCTATCATAACCAAAACTACAATGCTTTTGTAGGCTCTACTTCAACCATGTCGGCACATATTTTTGGCCGGGCAGTTGATTTTCATATTAACGGCAGGCAGGGGCCTGAACAATGTGCCCAGGTAAGGCAAACTATCCTGCCTCATTTGCAGGATTGGAATATCAGGATGGAAGATGTTAGCGGGGCATGGGTGCATATTGACACCTACCCGGTTAAGTCGAGCCGCTTTTTTAAACCATAAACTGCTCCAGGCTACATAATTTTCCTGCGTTTTTAGTTGCAAACTTGCTCGGAATGTAAGTCAGAATACATTTGAGAATACACTTCCATTTTCAGTTTTAGGGTCAGAAGTTGGCTCCTCTAAACAATTTTGCTTCAGCCTTAAAACCTCCTGGCCGAATTATTAAAAATTTATTTTGCTTTTAGCTTTATTATCAACAATGGTGAGCATTTTTAACTACTTTTACTCATCAGAAAATTTGGTATTTCCAGCGATAGGTTTTCTTTCGGTTTCAACTTTCTGATAGAAAGAACTAAATTTCATTTTTTAATTAAAGCATTCGGTCTATGGCAAAAGTAGTCGTTCTAGGTGCCGGTATTTCCGGCCACACTGCTGTAATGATTCTTCGCAAAAAGCTTGAGAAAAAGCACGAAGTAATCATGGTTAGCCCAAACAGCAATTATCAGTGGATTCCATCCAACATTTGGGTTGGAATCGGGCAAATGAAAACAAGCCAGGTGATTTTTCCGCTTGGGCCGGTTTACAAACGTAAAAACGTAACTTTCAAACAAGCTCTTGCAAAAACAATTTTCCCCGAAGGCGACACTGCCTCACCAAAGCCTTTTGTAGAGATCGAATATGTTGAAGATAGTAAGAAAGGACAATTCGAAAAAGTGGAGTACGATTATCTGATCAATGCCACAGGCCCCAAACTGAATTTTGCAGCCACCGAAGGCCTTGGCCCCGATAAAAATTCTCTTTCGGTTTGTACTTTCGGTCATGCTGCCGATGCCTGGAATAAACTCCAGGTTGCGCTTGACAAGATGGCAAAAGGCGAACGGCAGCGATTTGTGATTGGAACCGGCCATCCAATGGCCACCTGCCAGGGTGCAGCTTTTGAGTATGCACTTAACGTAGCTTTCGAGATCAATAAACGCAAACTAATGCACCTTGCCGACATCACCTGGCTTACCAACGAATATGAGCTTGGCGATTTTGGGATGGGTGGCGCATTTATCAAAAAAGGCGGATATGTAACTTCAACCAAGATTTTCACCGAGTCAATTATGTCGGAATACGGCATAAAATGGATTAAACGTGCCGGAGTAAAAAAGGTTGAACCAGGCATTATTCATTACGAAACGCTCGATGGCGAAATGAGCGAAATAGGTTTCGATTTTGCCATGCTGATCCCGGCTTTTGCTGGTGTTGGCCTTACGGCGAAGAATAAAGCCGGCGAAGATATTTCTGCATCAGTTTTTGCACCCAACGGCCTGATGAAAGTTGACGCCGATTATGTTCCCAAAGATTTCGAAAACTGGAGTGTAAACGATTGGCCATCTAAATACCAAAGCCCGCAATACGAAAATATTTTTGCCTGCGGAATTGCTTTCGCCCCGCCACATTCAATTTCCAAACCTTTTAAAAGCAAAAATGGTAACCCGATTTTCCCAACGCCACCGCGCACCGGGATGCCTTCGGGGGTTATGGGAAAAGTTGTTGCTTTAAATGTTGCCGAATCGGTAAAAGCAGGTAAAACCGTTACAAACCACCGCGCCTCAATGGGTCGGATGGGTGCCGCCTGTATTGTTTCGTCGGGTTATGGAATCCGCGACGGCATGGCCGCCACCATGACCGTTTATCCTGTTGTTCCGGATTTTGAAAAATATCCCCAATGGGGCCGCGATCTCAACTACACCGTGGGCGAACCCGGCCTTGCCGGCCACTGGATGAAACTTTTCATGCATTACATGTTTATGTACAAAGCCAAGGCATTGCCCGGCTGGTCGTTAATTCCTGAATAAGGAAAAATGGAAAGATGGAAAAATGGAAGGATGGAAGGATGGGTAAAAAGAACATGATGTTATGGAAAGAGTTAATATTAACAGGGGCTTTAAGAAATTGAGGGTATGGCAGGATGCAGTGGAATTGTATGTTTTGAGTAACAAAGTATTGTCATTTTTTCCTTATGAGCTGAAAAAAGTATCTGCTAATACACTGGATTCTGCACACAGCATCAGCCGCAACATTGCCGAAGGCTATTGCCGGAGATCGATAAAAGAATATCTGAATTTTTTAAATATTGCTTTAGGTTCGAGTGGAGAGTTTCATAGTTCCTGTGTTTGTTTTCTTAAAGCAAATCAAATTTCAGAGGTAGATTTTGAATCACTGGACCAGCTTCACTTTAAAACGGAAAATGAACTTCTGAAATTGATCAAAGCATTGCAAATGAAAGTGAAAAATAACGACTGGCAGGATAATTTTGATAGTGTGAAATAACCATTAACTATGTTTAAATTTGTTCAAAATATCAGCTCTCACTCGTCATCAAACCACTATTCCATTATTTCGGATTTCCAACATTCCATTATTCAATCATTCCAAGTTTCCAACATTCCATTATTCCAACATTCCATTATTCCAGCATTCCATTATTCCAACATTCCATTATTCCAACATTCCATTATTCCAACATTCCATTATTCCAAAAATAAAAGATTCAATGACAAATAAATATTTAAAGAAATGATAAACAAACCAACACCAAAAGGCTACAAGGACGAGGATTATCCTCCGGTACCAACTCATACAAACAAGTTTATGCGGAAATTCTGGCCGTGGCAAATCGTCAGGTTTTTCGTTCTAAACCTTAAAATAATGCGCATCATCGTTGGCGGGCATTCGTAAGAATTTTTGAGTCTGATGAGATCAGTCTAAAAAGACATCAATAATTAAAAAGATTTGGTGAAAGCTTTGAATAAATTGAATTTCAATTGCCCCGACCTTCCAATCAGGGCAATTGAAAAATAATCAGTTACCGGGCTTTAGCCCAAATCACCTGTTTTAGTGCGGACTTTTAGTTTAAAGAAAAACATCATAGCAAAATGAAAACAAATCTACTGAAACCATTGTTATTTCTGGTTTTGACGATATTATTGGTTCAATGTTCAACCATCAGAACCGTCGATATTTCCAGTGAAAAAGCAGGCATCCTCAAAACTGACCGTGAGTTTTCGGACTATTCCTCAAAAAACGGAATGAAGAAAGCCTTTGAAATCTATGGAGACGAAAACATGGTGATGCTTCGCGAAAATTCGATGCCTGTTGTTGGCAAAGTTGCTTTTAGCGATTTTTATAAAAATTTTGACGATTCTAAAATGACACTTGTCTGGGAGCCTTTGTTTGCAGATGTTTCGATAAGTGGCGACCTCGGCTACAGTTATGGAATTTACACGATGACCATAAAATCGGATGGTCTGAAAACTGAAAAGGGAACTTACCTGTCCATCTGGAAAAAAGACAGCAGAGGAAACTGGAAATGTGTGGTTGACACCGGCAATGAAGGACTTGGCGATTAGATTGAAATTTAACCGACATATTATTCGTCCAGGTCTAATTTTAACTGCACGCCCATGCTGAAGGATTTGCGGTGGTAGGGCGTAATTCCATGAATCGAAATTGCCTGTCGGTGCGCCAGCGTAGGGTATCCTTTGTTTTGCTTCCAGAAATATTCCGGAAATTCTTCATCTAAACTTTTCATAAACGCATCACGATGGGTTTTGGCTAAGACCGAAGCCGCTGCAATAGCCATAAATTCCCCGTCACCACGGATAATGCACTGGTGTGCTATGCCCGGATAAGGTGTAAACCTGTTGCCGTCTATCAGCAATAACTCAGGAATTGTGGTGAGTTTGGCAATGGCCCTGTGCATCGCCAGGAAAGATGCCTTCAAAATGTTGATTTGGTCAATCGTTTCGCTATCCACCGAAGCTACAACCCAGGCCAGGGCTTCCTTTTCGATGATCGGGCGAAGCATGTCGCGTTGGGCTTCGTTGAGTTTTTTTGAATCGTTTAGCAATTCATTTTTAAAACCATCGGGCAAGATTACTGCCGCAGCAAACACAGGCCCGGCCAGACAACCGCGCCCAGCTTCATCGCAACCGGCCTCGATATATTTTCCCGAAAAGGAAGATTTTAACATTTTACTTTAAAGTCATAAATTTACCTGCAAAAATCACCATCAAAAGCAGCATTGTGATGATTTCGGGAAGAAGTTGTTTTTTGGATTGTGAAAAATAAGTTCCAAAAATCATCGAAACCGGAGTTGCGGCAAGCATCAGGTGCATTCTGAAATTTTCGCCTGAATAAATTGCCGAAACAGCAACGATAAACAAAAAGAAAAGTACGACCCTGTTCTTTTTTTGCAAATCAACCGAACTTTCCGAAATGCCCCTAATTATCCTGCTAAAAACGATAAGCACTAAAAATACAAGCAGCCCCCAAACAATGTAGCTGTAGGTATTTATAGTCACCACAACGGGTTTTATCTCCAGAAATCGGGCAACAAAAGCCATCGCAACTTTTGGAAGTTCGTTGGTGTAAAGAAAATAAGTTCCCAAAAAGAGGTAAGGAAGGACAAATGCGATAATCGAAATCAACCATTCGCGCCAGGTAAAAATCTGGTAAACCATAAAACAAAGCCATATAAAAAAAATAAAAAAAATGGCCGGAAGATAGAAAAGAGAAGCGATGCTTACCAAAATTGACGCATCAAAAACCTGGCGGTCAGGTTCATTT
>CAIYZW010000854.1 GCA_903930725.1 uncultured Bacteroidota bacterium | reverse complement strand
TATAGTAGGTGCTGAATGGTTTCCCCACATCTTCCTGATTGGATTCCCATTCGAGGTAAACTTTTAACCCTGATTGCTCAGCAGTAACAAGTGTAGGCGCTGGCATAATATGCTTAATAACCGGGCCATCAGTAGCTGATTCACCTTCAACATAAACCGCACTAACCTTATAATCGTAAGTTCCTGCGGCAAGACCATTATCGCTATAATTCATGGTTCTGGCCAGCGGAACGTATTGAATCAGGTTGTTATTCCGGTAAACATTAAAACCAAGTAAATTATCAGGTAAGGTACCGTTTACTTCATCACCATTCATGATAAATGGAACTTCATGTGTATTGCTGGCATCCGGACTGGTAATAAGCACCCATCCGGTGGTGGTATATTGCATTGCGGTTCCTGATGCTCCGGCACTTATTGTTGGAACCCATGGACCTGATGCTAGAGTTCCTGTGGTGCCAAACTCGACGTAATACGAACCGGGTGTGAGGACTAAACCGGGGGTTGAAGCCACAATTTTCATAACCGGCCTTTGCGTGTTGCAGGAAGTTGTTGCAGAAATTCTGAATATGCCGGTAAAGCTTGTCGAACTCATCAGATTTGTTGTAAGATCACCCCAGACCACTGCTCCTCCAGCAATTGGACTACCTTTCCAGATTCTGACATAAGCACCTGTAAATGTTGATGTAGTGGTTGATCCGGTTTGATAACCGAAAATTTCCAGATTATTGATTTGCCAGGTCTTGCCGGTAGGAATTGTGAAATTGTCGGCCACAGTAAAGCCAGCGGTAAGGTTATAGCTGGATCCGTACAAGGTCGAAGGTGCAATGATCGAACTTTCCTGAGCCGAAGTTGATGAACATTGCCCGGTAATCATGTTGACATTATCAAACAATACTGCCCTGCCTTTGTCGTGTGTGGTGTTTATAGAATTAATTTCTTTCAAAGGAATTCCGGGGAATTCAGAAATATCGGCATTTTCTGTATCCGAAACCTCGGTTGGGCGGGTTGAAGTAGTGCCATTTAAACCAACACTCCTGTCGCTATAAATCATTGGAGGTTGCCATGTAAGATGGATGTTGAAAAAATCGAATACCTGAGCTTGCAGAGAATTTGGAGGATCAAGATACAAATTCAATGCAAAATTTTGTGTTGTGATTAAATTTGGATGAACTGAAATCTGTGCGGTTTGCGTAACATAATCTGCAAATTCAGCTTTCAGTGAATAAGCGCCTTCGGGAACTTTGAGAATTTCATAAAAACCATTGGCTCCAGTGGTAGTTGTAAGCGATCTCAGTTCGTCGGCAGTGATTGTAACACCTTGCAAAGGCAATCCTGTAAAGGCATCGGTAACATAACCATTGATGGTTCCTTCACCTTTTGTAGTGAAACTCCAGTTTGTACTTGCCGTTGCTCCCTGTGGATTTTTGCAGGTTATCTGCCAGTTGTAGGTGGTTTGTTTTAATAATTTCAGGTTAATTGAAGCAGCATCCCATGAATTACCTACAAAGTAAGGTGATTGATAAATGATGGTAAATGGTGGTTTAATAATTTTAATTCTGGTCGAATCTGTTCTTGCTCCATTAGTCCAACTGAAAACAGGTTGGATTGGAACCAGATTAAAGCCATTAGCCGGGTTTGGATTATAAGCAGCGGCAGGCGGCCCTGACCATGCAACATTTAAGCTTACCGGTATAATGATGCTGCCTTTGGTTTGTGGCAAAGCATTATGGTTGATGGTAATCGTAGTGCTTAAATTTGAAGGATCTCTTAAACCGGCCGCATCAAAATTAACATTAACATTTTGTGTTGCTCCAGGTGCTACAGTTCCGGAATATGAGTCAAGGCCTACCCATGAAATTGTATTACACAATTCATAGCCGCCAACTAAATTTGGAGTCTGCTGGATATTGGTTACCAAAATAAATTTTCCTGGAATTACCATATCCGAACTACACATACCACCTGTAATTGTTGAGGTTGTTGCATTACCCGGGAAATAGCCCGGAATATCAGTCTGGCAATGGGTAACACCTGTGAGTGAATTCGTGGAGATTTTATACTGCTGTGCCTGAACCAGGTCATAAGAAGTTCCGCAACCAGTAACTGCAACCTGTGCGTTAAGCCATAAGTATGGACCACCTTCAGAATAACCATCGTAAGCTGACCCATAAACACTGGCTACTAAAGGACCTGCGGATTGAATAGCACCTGCACGGTTTATCCGATAAAGCGTAGTCCAGTTTCCGCACCAGAAGCCATCAAACTGTGGGTCGTAGGAGATGTGACGTACACCACCAACTTCGGTTGCAGCGGTAATTGTACCAACAAGGGTCTTATTTGCCAGGTCGAGGATGTAAATGGTTGATGCTGCCGCACCGCCATAAAAATACTGACCGTCGTAGGCCAGATCTCGTATGGCACCTACACCGGATATTGTAAAGCTTTCGATAAAACCACCCGCCATTGTGTATTTCGAAAATACGCCGGATAAACTCCAGGTACTTGTATAAAAATTCAAACCATTGGTTTCGATACCAACTTCACCTCCTCCATAAGTATTCCAGCTAAAAGCAATATCCCAGGGAGCGTCGGTAACGTCAGTTTTGACCGTGCTTGTTGCGGGGCTCATATCAGTTACCGGGTTATTGTTGGTCGTTTCAACAGGTCTGTCGAATTCCAATGGTACACTTGACACATTACCCTGATCACTTGGCGGAATGGCGATAGTTGCATTCCAGCTAAGAGGAGCAGTGCCTCCAACATTCGAAATGTGGAGAACCTGGTTCGCTGTTTGCTCAGGTTCAAGAGCTTGTGTAAGGGTTAATGGGTCAACCTGGATAAGCGGGAAAGTAAGCGCAAAATTCTGGGTTGTCGTTGCACTACCAGTAATAGTAACCGGTGAAGAAGCAGACATGTATCCTGCTGCATCGCAGGTAAAAGTGTAGTTTCCGGCTAAAATCTCAGGGAAACTGTAATATCCCGCTGCATTGGTGGTGGTTGTCCATGCACCTGAGTGCACAACAGCCCCTTCGATGGGGCCTTTTGCTGAGGCTGCAGTAACAGTACCTTCCAGGGTACCGATGACTGGTACGAAAATCGAAACGTCATCAATGTACCAATAATCAAGATTATTGGTGTAGCCTTCGAAAAAGAAAGCAAACTGGAAGGTTGCTGAACCAACGTCACCACCAGTAATGATGACCGTTTTTTCCTGCGGACCAACATTGGCGCTTGGGTTTATTGCCCAAATCGTATTCCAGGTTATGCCGTTGGAGGTAGTTTTTATTCCAACAGTAAAGTCACCACCAAAAATATCAACAAATTGTTTGAACTTAATTGCCAGCTTTGTTTGTCCTGTTGTATTGATTACTGGTGAATTTAACAATGATAGTCCAGTAAATATCGGCGACCAGCTAAAACGCATTTCGGGTGAACTGCCTCCTGCATTTCCGGATAAAACAGTTCCCCAGTTGGCATTTCCAACAAATGATTTCGACCAGCATGAAGGTATTTGACCAGCTATAAGTCCGGTAAAATACTCACTTAATGGAATCGAAGAAACAACACATGGTGTTGTAGCACTTGTTGTTGTACCTGGCGAATAGAAATAACCATCATATGAGAATAACTTGTAATGATATGTTGTCTGAGCAATAAGACCGGTATGGTTTTGTGGAGATGTCAATCCGTTATAGAGAAGTGTTCCACCTGCAAATGATCCACCTACTGAGGGAGGAGTTCCCGCCGGAGTTGTGAATGTGCCTGTAAGGTTCCAAACAATAACAACGTTATTCGGGTTGGCATTTGGAGTAAATGCAACATTAATCTGACCGGCATTAATTGGTGTGGCAACAACATTGGTCGGATCTAAAACTGTTGGCATGATAAAAGTATATTCATCGGCACCAAGATCAGGCGGATTGAGCCTTGTATCTCCGTCAATGTCGGTTGTAACAGCAGCAAGGTAGTAGCCTTTTCCACTTACTGTGTTGGTGTAGGTCTTGATGTGCAGATCAGATGAACTGACATAGTTTGGATTTACCGAAATACTGTTTGCGTCCTGCAGGGTAGCTGCCTGCCAGGCAGCAAGATCAGGTCGGTTCACTCCTCCAAGGTAGCCAATGTTTGCTCCGCTTGTAAAATAATCGTTGTAGTTGATATATGAAAATACCGAAATATCAGCATTACAGATTATTGCATAGCGGTCGGTACCAGCAGTGGCCGGTATTGAAAAGATATTATCACGGATATCCAGCGAATTAGGAGCCATGATTGTTGAAGGAATAACCATACAGGCAGGTAAACCAGCTGAAAAAGTCTGGTTTGCTGACAGATTTATCGAATTGTGATAAATTTTGAATCCGATACCACTGGAAAGATAAATTCCATAACCATTTCCGTTGCCCCCAACAGTTGTTGAAGATCCATAAGATGAAACATCCCAGATAAAATTATCATAGACCAAATAATTTGTTGGAGCTGCATTGGACGTCAGATATAAACCATAAGAAGCGGTAGCTGTGGTATTTGTATTGGTGATATTAGAAATCCTGTTGTTGAATACATTAACTCCCGTGCTTATTCCCTGAAGGTTTATTCCATTGGGAGCACCTGAGGTGGCAGAGGTCATACCGGTGACAACGTTTCCCGAAATGTTTGAATTCAAAGCCCCGCTCGAAACAATGCCCCAGAATCCTGTAGCGGCCAGCTGGGTAAGGTTGGATACAGAATTGTTAACAATGTTCGTGTTCGGACTGAATGTCATGATTGCAGCAAATAAACCTGAAGTACCTGAATTGGTTAAATTGGAGATACTGTTACCGGTAATGTTGATAAACGAAGGCACCGACCCGGTACTGACATAAATACCCGTCAAACCATAAGCACCGGTATTGCTAAATGTAACATTTGAAATCGAATTCCCTGAAACAGTAGCAGCATTTGTGCCGGTAGCAAGCCAGATAGTTTTTGGGCTTTCGGCATTGGCATTAGTAATATTACCGATGATATTGCCCGAAATCGTCGGACCATCAACACCCTGGCAATAAATTGCAACCATACGGATTGAACCAGTTCCTGCGGTATTGAACTCATTTCCGGTTATTAGTAACCCGCTCCCATTACCTGCCGAAACAATTGCATTTGCATAAACACCGATGTAGGCTGTTTCGATTTTATTGTTTTGAACTGTAATGTTATTAAAATAGCCCGGAGTTCCGTCAGAAGCATAAATTACTATGGCCGAACTTCCGTTGGAGCCATTAATTATTTTACAATTCTTAAGAGTCGAGTTAGCAATTGGTGTAGTTCCAATAGAGCCGAATCTCAGTACCACAGGCGAAGTAATGCTTGTATTTGAAATGGTCAGATTCCTGTCGCTTCCACCTGTGTTTGAGCCGTCAATTGTAATGTAGTTGTTAAAAATATTGAAGATGAGTGAACTTGCAGCTGCCCCGCTGATGGTTGATGTAACGCCGGTATTGGGCTTGATGGTCACTTTATTAGTTGCTGTAGGCAGGTATTCGTTGTTGATGTAAATATTTATCGGGAAGGTTTCGCCTGTTGTGTATGAAGCGTCGGTTAACATGAAATTTACAGCGCCACCAACGCCGCGCAGGTTAAGATCGGCAACCGCCGCGGTGATGGTTGCATAAACACCCATGATTCCTCTCGGGAAACTCATTCCCGGATTCTCCGACTTTTTAACATAGAGATTGCCCGTGTAAGGCAAGCCATTTTCCATCGCTATCCAGCTGATTTCTTCGACTTCCTGTGTCTTTTTTACAACATCCAGATGGTCACAAGAGCCATCAGCAATAGTTTGATTTTCATTTCTATCAGCAGAAGTTTGATTTTCGGTTTGACCTTCCTGAGAAGGAACAAAAACATCAACTTCTTTCATCACCTTTTTAACAACCTTCCGGAAGTAGATATTTTTGCCGGTAATCTGATTGAACATGGCTGTTCCAACGGTATAATCTCCGGCAAGTGGTGTTGAGGTGATTATCGAATAGCTGCCAGGTGTGGTTGGTGGTGTTGATGCTGCCGGTGGATTTGCTGTAAAACCTCCAGCACCTGCCGATGGGTAAGTTCCAACGTTGGGTGTGGGAGAAACATTATCCTGGGCTGCCACATAATATTGTACAACATCGCCTGTAACAACCCCGCCGCCAAAACTGAATGTGTAATTACTTCCGGCTACTCCTGTTGGAGTGGCTGCATTCCATGCACCGGAATTAATACGCCAGTACAAATTTGGCCAGCCAGGAGTTATTGCAGGCACGCCACTTATGTCGGTAACTTTAACAACAAATGTTCTGGGAGCAGTCGAATAGGTATTCATTAAGGGTGTGAGTGAAATCTGCGGAGCCGTAATATCCAGCAATGTTCCGGCAAATTCATCAGCGCCGATATCAGGTGTGGTGGCATTCCGGGTATTGCCGTCAAAGTCGTCAGTAATGGCGGGTGAAGTAACTGGTGCGCCACCACTTTCGGTCTGTGAGGCAGTTGCTGGGTTGATGTGAAGGAAATTGGCATTCGTGCCAGTGGTGCTCAAAAACGGAGGATTTTCGGTAACCGAAACATTATCCCGTGGTCCAATGAATGCTTTATAGGCAGCCAATGTCTGTAAGGCATTGGTGGCATCATAGTAAATTAAATTGCTTGCTCCTGGTGTGCCTGCGTAAAACAAATTGTTGTTCGATGATGGGCCATAAACGTAAAGTGTTGTATTGGCCGACCGACGATAAGCAGTCGTAAAACCTGTTGCTCCAACCGGCGTGGATGTGTTAACAAAAATGTTGTTGTTTAAATTTACATTCATCGACGAAACAGCATAAAATGCAGTACTGCCAAATGCAGCACCTGTACTTGTTGCATTCAGGTAAACAGTATTATAATATAAATTGGTAAATGAGCTACCGGCAAGATAAATGCCTGCTATGGTTAAAGCGGCATTTGCTGCCGGCGTTCTCAGATCACCAATCAGGTTGTTGTAAACGTTTGTGGTTGTTCCTGCAGCAATGTAAATCCCATAAACTAAACTGCCTGCATTTGAACCTGAAATATCATAAACCTTGTTTTTGTAAATGTTGTTCAAGGTACCAAGTACGTTGTAAATTCCATAAACAGCATTAGCCCCTGTGGACGATAATGAATAAACCTTGTTATTATAAGCATTTAAGGATACGGGAGCAGTATTTGATCCAAGATAAAGCCCATAAATAATACCAGCACTGGAAATCCCAAATACATTGTTCCCGTTAACTGTCGATCCGGCTGCACCATATCCCTGAAAAATCCCATAAACTGCCGATGTTCCGGCAGTAATGTTGGATACAGTGTTGTTAGTGATCGACATTAATGAGGTATTGGAAGTATAATGCTGAATACCATAAAAGGTCGAAGCACCGGTCAACACGATATTCGAGAAATTATTATTGTTGATGGAAACAATTCCGCCAACCGGTGTACCAAAATTGTAATAACCATTCAGTGAACCTGCGCCTGTTTTGGTGATTGTACCAACTGTCGAATTCCACTCAACTGTAATGTTGGGGGAGTTGTTGCTGCAATAAATCAGATTGGAAGAGCTTGTTGAGGCAAAAGTTCCAAAAGCAAAGGTATTATTGCTGATCGTAACCGAAGGGCAGGTCGGTGCAACATATATACCCTGTGCGCCCGAAGTTGATCCTTGCCCTAAAGTAATGGCATTATTGTTCGCTACAAAGTTACCACCAGTGCTTGATGAGGACATAAAAATACCATAAAGTGTTGAAGTAGCATTTGCACCACCGCCACCAACATTGTTAATCGTATTATAGCTAACGGTGGGAGAAGTCTGATAGATCAGGTAAACCCCGTATGATGAATTCGCCGAGTTTCCTGCATAGTTCAGAACCGTGTTCCCGGCTCCGGGAGTACCAACCACAACGTTCTGATCCTGTAAATTATAGGGATACGAGTTATGATTATAACCTCTCAGAACGATGCCGGCAAAAACATTTTGAATGGTATTTCCGGTTATTGTCAGGTTTTCTGTTCTTCCACCTGTTGATGTTAGTGTAATACCAGTAGCTGATGAAACCAGAGAAGTAACATCGTTGTTTGATGAATAGATCCCGGC
>CAIYZW010000853.1 GCA_903930725.1 uncultured Bacteroidota bacterium | reverse complement strand
GTTACGAATGTTGGCCAGCTCGACCTGATTTATTCAATCTCCTCTTCAACTGTACCTACAAAAGGCAGGGCTTATTGTGATGCAGCAACAACCACCGAAGATGAATTTATTGCAAATGTATCATTTGGTGACATCAATAACTCCAGCGGCTGGCAGGGTGGTGTTGCCGATTACACTACCCAGGTTACGCCGATGGAAGTTGGCACCTCGCAGAACATTACTGTTACCAACGGCAACGACTGGGCGAGCGATATTGTTTATGTTTGGGTTGACTGGAATGATGATTTTACATTTAATCAAAGTGCCGACGAAGAATATCAATTGACCAATGTTGGTGGCGCAGGACACACATTTACCGGTAGTATTTCCGTTCCAAGTGGCACTCCAAGCGGCGAACACCGGATGAGGGTCAGAATGACCTACAGCACTGCTCCAACACCTTGTGGAAGCGCATCTTATGGTGAAATCGAAGATTATACCATCAGCGTTTCGGGTTGGATGTTTGTTGACAGAGTTACCGACACCATTGCCCCAGGAACATCTGCAGTAATTGCTGTTAATTTCGACTCACAGGACCTTGTTGAGGGTACTTATTATGGAAATGTAAAAGTCGAAACCAATGACCCATTGTTATCTGAAGTAAATGTTCCGATAACGCTCACCGTTGGTGGTACTTTCCCGTTGGCATTGCAGGTTGTTGCTAATCCAGCTACAATTTGTAATGGTTCATATTCACAACTGGCAGCTATTGTAAGCGGTGGTACCGGAAGTTATACTTATTCATGGACTTCAGATCCTGCTGGTTTTACCTCAACGGAGCAAAATCCTGTCGTTTATCCAACTGTTACCACAACCTATTTTGTTGAAGTAAATGATGGTGCAAGCACCCTCACACAACAAGCAACCATCACGGTATTAAATCTGCCGTTACAGGCAGCTTCACCAGAAGGAGTTTCTGATCTTTGTTTTGGAGAATACCAGACAGTTTACAGTACAACAGGTTCAGCAGGGGCAGAAACCTACCTGTGGCTTATTTGGCCAGTAGAAGCAGGAACCTTTGAAGGAAACGGCCTGACAGCAACCATTACCTGGAGTGAAACCTTCACAGGTGGTGCAAGTATCTGGGTTATCCCATTTAATGCTTGTGGAGAAGGACCAGAATCAGCTCATTTTCCTGTAGAAATTCATCCTACCCCAGTTGTTAACCTTGGCGATGATATGACCGTTTGCGCTAACTGGACTGTAACGCTGGATGCAGGAGTTCAGGCTCCGGGTTCAACATTCCTCTGGTCGACAGGTGAAACCACACAAACCATTGTTGTTGATACTACAGGTGTTGGCATTGGTGGCGGTGCTTTTTCAGTTGAAGTTATGACAAGTGCAGGTTGCACCAAATTTGATGAAATTGCAATCCAGTTTGATGATTGTACCGGACTTCAGGAAGTTACCGACAGCTGGTCGGTTGACGTATTCCCGAATCCTTCAAATGGCATCTTTAACATCGAATTGCGCTCAAATTATGCAAAACCAGTACAAATGAGAATCTTCAATGCCATTGGTATCGAGGTTTATGCTAAAAACAATATTCTGATCAATCAGACGAACAACATCCCGGTTAATCTGGAAAAATACAGCGAAGGTGTTTATTATCTAAACCTTAGTGGTGAGGGTATCAATATCATTAAGAAAGTTGTGATTCAGAAGTAATTGTAAAGGATTTCCAATACCAAAAAAAGCCGGCAGAATGCGTGCCGGCTTTTTTTATTTTAAGGAGTTTATCATGAACAGAAAAGAAATATGTTTGTTTTTGAGATTTAAATATGTACTTTTGTTGTACTAGCAGACTTGATTTCCTTTTTTTGTTGATTCTTATCTTGATTTTCTTACTTAAACTTGTCTAATTATGAAATCTACACTGGTACTTGTTTTTTGTTTTTTATGGGTTTCTGTTTTTTCCGAAAAAAATCAAAAACCTATTGGGAGTAATGAGCCAAAAGTTGTTTTAATAAAAACATGTAACGATGGCTTGTTTAATACCGGCGATATTTTAGCGCCCGAAGTGTTGACACAATACACTATTTCTGGAACAGTGAAGCATGCTGTAACCCTTACGCCTTTTGTTGGAGTTACCATGACCTGCTCTAACGGGACATCGGACATTACAGACAATTTGGGGCAATACTCTTTATTGGTTGATAAGAGTGATACTGTTACAATGACCCCATCCTATAATGGTGTTACTTTTTCACCTGAAAGTAAAAGTTACATCAAAGTAACTCAGAATTATCTAACCGAAGACTATGTTGAAGTACCCATTGAAATGATTACCATTAATGGCACCATAACCGATGGTATTTCAGATTTGCGTGTACAAAATCATACCATCGATTTTGGAAATGGCCTTAGTGCTACAACAAATTCACAGGGCCAATACACTGTTAGTGTTTTACCAAATGCCAGTTACACACTTACACCAACCTCGTCTGATTATAATTTTGTTCCAATAAGCCGGAGTTATCCCGATCTTACTACTGATATTTTTGATCAGGATTATAATGGTATTCCTGTCAGCTCATTGGTTCTCCCGGCAGAATGGGCCTATAATGCCAATACCGGAGTTATTCCTGATAATATTTCAGTCTTTGTTTCCGCCGGACCAAACATTTGTGGTACGCCAATACAGAGTGGTGATTTAATTGGCGTTTTTTATGTTGGTAGCGACGGCCTGCAACACTGTGGTGGTGTAGGTTTGTGGACAGGCACCAGCAATACCTCAATAATCGCCGTGGGTGATGATCCGGACACGCAGGTAAAAGATGGTTTCAGCTATAATGAAATTTTGAATTTCCGAATTTATTCCAATTCGTTAACACCACACGAATACCCCGCTTACCCACCTCTTCAGTCTGGCCAGCCACCTAAATGGGCGCCTCTTGGGGGACTTATCGTTACTTCCCTTCCAGCATACAAAACCCACAGCATTGACATTCCTCTTGGATGGAGCGGCATTTCGAGTTATTTTTTGCCACGGACAGGAACGGTTGCCTGTACTACTTTGATGGCACCAATTTTAAGCAAATTAGTCTATCTCCAGAATAATGCAAACAAAATTTATTGGCCTAGCCAGAGCATAAACACTATTGGTAACTGGAACCCTTTGTCGGGATATAAAATCAAGGTGACCGAAGCTGTTACTTTGCCAATAATTGGCTGTGATTACACTCCTAAAACACTTAGTTTGGTAACAGGTTGGAATCTGATCCCTGTTCTGAGTGACTGCAACGTTTTGTTAGAATCGCTTTTTGCCGCAAATCTGAATAAAATCACACTGATTAAAGAAGTTGCCGGATCCAGTATATTTTGGCCCGCGGTGAATATAAAAACCTTGCTTGTTCTTCAGCCAGGTAAAGCTTACCT
>CAIYZW010000852.1 GCA_903930725.1 uncultured Bacteroidota bacterium | reverse complement strand
TGCTTTTCTGGAACGAAACCTAACAGGTTTTCAAAACCTGTTAGGTTTTAAATCCGTGTTAGTTTTTATCACACTTCTGTTGCTTGCATCTTGCTGCCCTGAACAGCCAAAAGCAACAATTCTCCCTGAAAAGGCAACCCTGTCCGCGGAAGCGCTCAAAGATAAAATCAAAGGTGGCTGGGCCGGGCAAACCATCGGATGCAGTTTTGGCGGGCCTACCGAATTTAAGTTTAAAGGAACGATGATCCAGGATTACCAGCCCATCGTGTGGTACGACGATTACATCAAAGAAACTTTTGTGGAAGACCCGGGCTTGTACGACGACGTTTACCTCGATTTTACTTTTGTCGAAATTTTGGAGCGTGTTGGTTTGGATGCCCCGGCAGATTCGTTTGCCCTCGCTTTTGCAAAAGACGATTATAAACTCTGGCACGCCAACCAGGCTGCGCGCTACAACATTTTGAACGGAATCATGCCTCCTGCTTCCGGGCATTGGATGAACAACCCGCACGCCGACGATATCGATTTCCAGATTGAAGCCGACTTTGCCGGGATGATGTCGCCGGGAATGATCAACACGGCTTCTGAAATCTGCAATCGCACCGGCCACATTATGAATTACGGCGATGGTTGGTATGGCGGCGTTTTTATGGCTGCCATGTATGCCACGGCTTTTGTTTCGGATGACCTTGATTTTGTTATCGAACAGGGTTTGAAACCGATTCCGACTCAAAGTAAATTTCATCAGGTGATCAGCGATGTGATTAAATGGCACAAGGAATTTCCCGACGACTGGAAAAAATGCTGGTTCGAGGTTGAGAAAAAACACACTTCCGAAAAGGGCTGCCCCGAAGGGGTTTTTAATGCTTTTAATATTGACGCCAGCGTCAATGCAGCTTATGTCGTTATCGGGCTTTTGTACGGCCAGAAAGATTTTTATAAAACCA
Organism: uncultured Bacteroidota bacterium; assembly: GCA_903930725.1. Classification (GTDB taxonomy): domain Bacteria; phylum Bacteroidota; class Bacteroidia; order Bacteroidales; family 4484-276; genus CAJATL01. Next base: position 3,553 of record CAIYZW010000852.1, on the reverse strand, counting down.
TGGATATTTCGACCCGTTGCGGCCAGGATTCGGATTGTAACCCGGCAACAGCCGCAGGAATCCTGGGTGTGATGCTTGGTTATAAAAACATCCCTGCCTACTGGAAACCTGCCATCGAGAGGGCGCAGGATTTAAAATTTCCTTATTCGGATCTTACGCTGAGTCAGATTTATGACCTCAGTTACAAACATGCCACCAGCCTCATCACCAAAAATGGTGGCGAAGAAAAAGATGGCGTTTTCACCATCAAAATTCAGCAACCCGAGACTTTACGTTTCGAGCAATCGTTTGAAGGAATGTTTCCGGCCAAAGAACTTTTGGTTAGAAAAGATCATCTCGAAGAACCCATCAAGATTGATTTTACGGGAAATGGAATTGTTGTTTTGGGAAATGTGAAAAGCCAGTGCGGCGTTGCTAAGAGTGATTTTGTGGCACTTCTGGATGTTTTTATAGATGGCCAAAAAATGGAACAAGTCAGGATGCCGTTTGATTACATCGTGAGGAAATACGACATTTATCATAAATATTTATTGAACGAAGGAAACCATCAGATCGAAATTAAATGGGTAAACCAAAATCCCGACTTCAGGATTTACCTGAAATCGTATGTTGTTTACAGCGAAAAACCAGCCGGATTTATTAACCCATATTCCGAAAATCGCAGCAAATAAAAAATGAAAATTCGCCTAATCACCGGTATTATTAGGATTTTTGGTTTGACCATCCTGCTTTCAGCCTTAGCTGGCTGTAAGAAGGAATCAACACCTCCGCCACCCGATCCGGTGCCTTTTGTCCGTTTGCTCGAAAACCAATCCATCCACAGCACAGTTTTGAACCGCGACATGCGTTACGCAGTCCTCCTGCCAAAGGAATACGAAAATTCCACCACCAGTTTCCCGGTAGTTTTCCTGCTTCACGGCTATGGCGAAACCGAGACGGGCTGGTACAAATATGGGAATTTCCCCTATTACCTCGATCAGTTTGAAGCCGAAACCGTGCCGATGATTTATGTGATGCCGCAGGGTTTCAACAGCTATTACGTAAACAAATACAACGGCAATTATCCATACATGGATTTTTTTGTCGAAGAACTGGTTCCGGCCATTGATTCACTTTACCGTACATTCCCGGATGCCCAAAGCCGGGCGGTGATGGGCTATTCGATGGGTGGTTATGGTGCGATGATTTTGCCTATGAAAAACCCCGATGTTTTCAAAACCAGCGTGGTGCTGAGTATGTCGTTTCGTACCGATGAACAATATCTGGCCGAGCCACAGAATGTTTTCAACAGCCAGTGGGGGGCAATTTTTGGAGGAAGCGGCACAAGCGGAACAGCACGATTGACTAATTATTTTAAAGAATACAGCCCCTTCCATTTTTTGGGCACGGCCGGCGATTCTTCCTTCCAAGGCCTCAACCTGTTTATTGATTGCGGCGATGATGAAGAAACGCTTTCGGTGACCAACGATGCTTTTCACGACACACTCCGCAGTTTAAATATTAAGCACGAATACAGGATGCGAAACGGCGCACACACCTGGAGTTACTGGCACAGCGCGCTTCCCGAGGCTTTGAAATTTATCGCCTTTGCCGTGCAGCAAATTCCTTATCCTGCCGACCCTGAACCGGTTGATCCGGGCTTGCCGGTTCCAGCCGAAAGACTGATCTCTGAAGAACTCGCCGAAACCGGCATCACTTTTACCGTTGCGCTTCCTTCGACTTATCTCGCAGGTTCAGCGCTTTTTCCGCTTGTCATTTTCGTCCACGACCGCACCACCGGAGCAGAAAATGAGGAGTCACAAAACCTGTTTTCACTTTTGAACAGCAACATGATTTCTTCCAAAATTCCTGAATCGCTGGTTGTTGAAATTCCTTTGCAGGAAAATCTTAACCAGGAAATTTTACAGCAAATCATTGTTCAGGTTAAAGAAAATTACCGGACCATCAACGACAGAAATCAAACTATTCTGGCTGGCAACAAGCAGGCAGGAGCCTTGGCATGGGAACTTGCAGTTGGATTATCCGGAGATATAAATGCCTGCCTGCTTTTTGATGCAAATCTGCCTGTAAACGCTTCAGCAGAAAATACTGAAATTGCGTATTATCTCGACATTTGCGATAATAGCGATAACTACAAAAGTTATCATTCACTTTACCTTTCCTTGCGGGAAAATGAGATTCCTTACGAATACCGCGTCAGGCAGGGAACGCCCTCGCACCAGGCTTTTTTGAACGGCGTTTACACCTCGGCTGGTTTTATGAAAGATCATCTTAACAATAAAAGCAAATGAGAAAAGGGCTGATCATCATTTTTGGATTTCTGTTTGCAGGATTTGCAGCCTTCGCGCAAAGCGAGCTGAGAATCATCGAAAGTATGGTGATGCCCAGCCGGATTCTCGGTCAGGAAGTGCGGTTCTCGGTGGTCTTGCCCGAAAATTATTACGAAACAAAAGCCTCGTTCCCGGTGGTTTACCTGCTGCACGGGCTTGGCGATGACGAAACTTCATGGCTTGAATATGGGCAGATCAGCCAGTATGCCGGTAAAGCTGTAAAAGAAAAAGAAATTGTCCCGATGATTTTTGTGATGCCACAAGGTTACCGGACGTATTATGTGAACGATTACAAAGGTTCATTTTTGTACCAGGATATGTTTGTAAAAGAGCTGGTTCCTTTTATCGACAGCCTTTTCCGCACCATCCCCGTAAGGGAAAAAAGAGCCGTTTTGGGCTATTCGATGGGTGGTTTCGGGGCCATGATTTTGCCCTTAAAACATGCCGAAGTGTTCGGTGTTTCAGTTCCTTTGAGTATGTCTGTCCGCACCGACGACCAATACAAAACCGAAGATGCCGGCGGCTGGGACGAACAATGGGGAAGGCTTTTTGGAGAACCGGGTTTTAAAGACAGCGCCCGGATAACGGATTATTACAGGCAAAACAGCCCGTTTCACCTGCTTTCGCAGATGCATCCTGAAATATTTAAAAACCTCCGCATTTTCATGGATAACGGTGACAAGGAACAAACGCTTTGCCGCAGCAACGAGGAGTTGCATATTCTGATGCGAAAGCTGGGAATCCCACACGAATACCGCGTAAGGAACGGTGGCCACAGCTTTGAATACTGGTGCTCGGCACTGCCTGATGCCATGAATTTTATCAGCGATGCTTTTGAAATGAAGCCTTACAGAGGCGATCAAACAGAAGGTTTAAAAACAGGTGCTGTTGTTAAAAATCAAATTCAATCTTTAGAAATCGGCAAAGCGAAAATCACCGTTTTCGTGCCCGAAGAATTTGAACTTACAAGCCGCGCCTATCCGGTGCTTTACCTGGTTGGCAATTTTGATTATTCACAACAAAAAGCAATTGCAGGATTGGTCAATGCGGAAGTTGAAGCCATCAGCATTTGCCCGATGGTGCTGGCATTTCTTCCTGAAAAGGATACGGCAGCAATTAATTTAATGATAAAACTGGTCGAAGAAAAAATCCGTATTCGACAGGATTATCATTTCAGGGCAATTGCCGGATTTGGAAATGGAGCGAATACAGCATTTCAATTG
>CAIYZW010000851.1 GCA_903930725.1 uncultured Bacteroidota bacterium | reverse complement strand
CTGCCGAGGCTGCCAAAGAAGCAGGTTTGGATGGAAAATGGCTTTTTACAGTCCAGAAACCTAGCATGATCCCATTTTTGCAATATGCCGACAACCGCTCGCTCCGTGAAAGGATTTTTAAGGCTTACATCAACCGTGGCGATAACAACAATAAGAACGACAATAAGAAAATTGCTTCAAAAGAAGCATCGCTGCGATTTGAAAGAGCAGCATTGCTTGGTTATAAATCTCATGCCGATTATATTCTGGAAGAAAACATGGCAAAAAACCCTGAGAGCGTTTATAAATTCCTCGACGAAGTGATGGAACCGGCTTTGGCAATGGCAAAAAAGGAAGTTTCCGATTTGCAGGCCATGATTGACGCCGAGGGTGGAAAATTCGCCTTGGAACCTTGGGATTGGTGGTATTATGCCGAAAAGCTTAAAATGCAAAAGTACGCCCTCGACGAAGAAGCCCTTCGTCCGTATTTCAAGATGGAAAACGTGCTTAATGGCATGTTTGGCGTTGCAAACAAGCTTTTTGGACTTCAGTTTAAAGAACTGAATGAGATGCCAATTTACCAGGAAGATGTAAAAGTTTTTGATGTAATGGAAGCCGATGGTTCCCATGTTGGAATTTTGTATATGGATTTCTATCCTCGTCCTAACAAAGGCGGCGGTGCCTGGATGACGAATTTCAGGGAACAATCAAAACAGGGTGGGGTAAACTTTCCGCCGGTAATTTTGATGGCAACCAATTTTTCGAAACCAACAGCCGATAAGCCAGCATTGCTGAATTACGAAGAAGTTTCGACTTTATATCATGAGTTTGGACATGCCTTGCACGGCCTTCTCTCTAAATGCACCTACGAAACAATTTCCGGTACAACAGTTTCGCGCGATTTTGTGGAGCTGCCTTCGCAAATTATGGAAAACTGGGCTGGAGAACCTGAAGTAATGAAAACTTATGCTTTCCATTATCAAACCGGCGAAGTAATCCCACAGGTTTTGATTGATAAGATGAAAAACAGCCGCCATTTTAACCAGGGCTTTACAACTGTCGAATATTTATCTGCCGCTTACCTCGACCTGGACTGGCACACTTTAAAAACAGCCGAATACCAGGACGCAATCAATTTCGAAGATGCTTCGATGAGGCGGATAGGTCTGATACCTGAAATCGTGGTAAGATACCGCACGCCATATTTTGCACATATTTTTGCCGGTGAATATTCCGCAGGCTATTACGCTTATATCTGGGCTGAAATTCTGGATGCCGATGCTTTTGAAGCCTTCACCCAAAAAGGAATTTTTGATTATGAAACCGCACTTTCATTCCGAAAAAATATCCTCGAAAAGGGAGGTACCGAAGACCCCATGAAGCTTTACATGAATTTTCGCGGTCAGGAGCCGGATATAAACGCGCTTCTCAAACGCCGCGGATTGATTGCGGAGTAGAGGAAGAATGGAATGATGGAAAAATGGAATGATGGAAAAATGGAATGATGGAATGATGGAATGATGGAAAAATGGAAAGATGGAAAGATGGAAGAATGGAATGTTGGAATGATGGAATAGTGGAAATCTGTCTATGAACATTGTTTTCCTCGCTTTGCGCTTCGCGCTCTGCGCTATGCAAAAAGCGGTGAATGAAAAAAGCCTTCGGTTTTAACCGGGGGCTTTTTTGTGAAACCTAAAACCCGTAAACCGAAAATCCCCCGTCAACGACCAAACACTGGCCGGTGATGTAAGAAGATGCCGGCATAGACAGAAAAGATACAGCGGAAGCAACTTCGGATGGTTTTCCGACACGTTTAAGTGGAGTACGGTCGAGAACAGATTTGAGGTAATCAGGATTTTGTAAAACCTGAGCGGCCAAAGGCGTTTCGATATACCAGGGAGCCACAGCATTTACACGAATATTCCAGGCAGCCCATTCGCAGGCTAAGTTTTTCGTCATTTGGATGATCGCGGCTTTTGTCATGCCGTAAACGATTCCGGTTTTTAAATGTGTCAAACCGGCAACCGAAGAAACATTTACAATTGAACCATAATCACTTTTCCGGAGATAAGGAAACATCAGGCGGCTAAGATCGAGCGATGAAAAAAGATTGGTGTCGAAGATCTTTTGAATTTCGGTTTCTGAATAATCGAGTGTTTTCTTACGAATATTTGTGCCAACATTGTTAACGAGGATATCGAGTTTGCCCCATTTTTTACCGATAGCTTCAAAAATGCGATGCCGGTCGGATGGAACGGAAACATCAGCAACAAATCCGTCAACAAACGAAATATCCAGACCAAAACTTTGGATAGTTTCGTGTAAAACAGCTTCATCGCGGGCAACGATAAAGACGGAGGCACCCAATCCAATAAATTCTTCAGCAATGGCTCTTCCAATTCCTTTGGTTCCACCCGTAATCAGTGCAGTTTTGCCGTTTAAATTCCATTTCATCATGTTAAATGTTCTCGTTTACTGTTTTAATTTTTTCGATTAGCTTTCAAATTATCTAAAAAAGTGATCATTAGCCTGGTTTTATGTTTCCATCTGTATATAAATATCAGATTTCTTAG
>CAIYZW010000850.1 GCA_903930725.1 uncultured Bacteroidota bacterium | reverse complement strand
TCCTGCGCCACCAACATTGGTCAATTGATATTCTTCGTCGGCACTTTGATTAAATGTAAAATCATCATTCCAGTCAACCCAAACATAAACAATATCGCTGGCCCAGTCGTTGCCGTTGGTAACAGTAATGTTCTGGGAGGTGCCAACTTCCATCGGCGTAACCTGGGTAGTGTAATCGGCAACACCACCTTGCCAGCCGCTGGAGTTATTGATGTCACCAAATGATACATTTGCAATAAATTCATCTTCGGTGGTTGTTGATGCATCACAATAAGCCCTGCCTTTTGTAGGTACAGTTGAAGAGGAGATTGAATAAATCAGGTCGAGCTGGCCAACATTCGTAACATTGATGTAACGTGTTGAAGTAGCGCCGAGTTCAATGTTTTCGATGATTTCGGTTGGATCAACGGCTACATGAGGATCGCCCCATTGAATGGTTGCGCTTGGACCTGAAGATTCACCAGTAAGGTGCATGGCTGTAACTTTGTATTTAAAAATGCCATAATCAGGAAGGTTGTCGGTATAAAATGGGTCGGTGGTAGTTGCAATCTGGAAATTATCGCGATAAACAATAAAATACTGGAAATCAGCAACTGGTACAAATGACCAATTTAACTGAACAGCACCGGTTTCGAAAGTAACACTGCCAATAAGGTCGGTTGGTCTTGGGAGACTGTTGGTTTCGTAAGGTGAAACGTAAGTCATAACATATCCTGACCTGGTGTCGCACCAAACAGGATAAACTTTACCACCACGTGCCGAAATTCCAAGATAGTCGCCCATGTAGCTGCCGGCAAGACCAGGAATAGGTGTTGGCGTAAAAGCTACATCGCTCACTTTAAAATCTTCCCAGGTATCGCCACCATCGAATGAATTGGCGCAATATACTTCGCATTGAGAACCACCAACGTTGCGGTCGTCATAAAAAATAGTACTGAGTGCACCTGTTTCAGGGTCGCAGGTAATCCATGGGAAATAGTGTTTTTTACCCATCCCGATAGGATCCTGGTTAACACGAATCGGAGTTGTCCAGGTAGTGCCCTGATTTTCTGAACGTATCATATAAATATCTCGGTCGGCACCTGAATTAACACCAGGAACGCCACAGTTTGTCCAGGTAACATAAATATTGCCGTTTGCGAGGTCAACTGCTGCTGAGGGGAACGAATTTACCCTCTGATTTTTGGAAACTCCCGTGTTACGGATACCTTTAATGTTGCTGATAATTCTGGTAGCTGGAGTAAAAGTAGCGCCACCATCCAACGAACGGGCCAGTCCAATAGCGGATTCATCGGTTGGCCAACCATCGTAAATTGAAAAAATTACATAAACTTCTCCATTTGGGCCAGTCTGGATGTTAACACCCTGGCAGTGGCTTCCGGCATTTACTGCTGAGCTTACGTTTTTATGGGTCGAATAACTGATTCCGTTATTGGTTGAACGAACAAATTCAATATCCGAATCGTTTGTATTTCCAAAGGCTGTCCATGCATCATAAACATAACCCTGGTAAGGGCTTGTTGGGCTGTTATCAATCCAGAGGTGGTTTTTATCCAACATTCCGCCACCACCAGGTGAAGTACCGGACTGTACTGAGGTCCATGTTGTTCCGTTGTCAGAATAAGCAACGCCCTGGCCATAATTATTGTGGATAAAACCAACATATTGTCTTCCGCTTAAACCAATGGCAGTAGCCGGGTCGCCAGAGTTGCCGCCGCCGGCACCTTGTACTGTACCGCCCCATGTTGAACCATAGTCATACGAAAAAAAGTAGTTGGCACCATAGAGGTTTCCAACCGGATTTTGGGTAGAGTTGTTCGACTGCAAAACATGGTCAGGATCGTTTGGGTCAACAAAAATTGAGTTTTCGCTCTGTGTTGAGTTTTCGGTGGTAACAGGCACATCCGGCGAATCGTCGCGGACAACGCTTGTTGCATTGATGCGGCTTGAAGTGTATGTACCTATCGGAGCTACAACATCCGGATTGTAGGGAGTTAATCCCAGTTCGGCGGCTTTATTCCAATATGACATGTTATCAACACGGGTGTCGAGGACATCGAATGGTTTATAAACACCATTCTCGTAGAGTGGTTTTTGCTTTGGCTTTTCACGCTTTTGGGCAAAGGAACCTTCGATGGCGAAAATCATGATCAACGCAAAAAGCAGAGTTGTGGATTTTTTCATGAGTAAACTTTTAATTTGTGTTAATGATTTGAGTTAAAACTATTTGATTTTGAAACAATGTTGCAATTTTTGAGGCAACAAAATTATAAATATTTAATTATTTAGAATGGATTGAAATTTTATTGTGCTCATTCTTAACAAGATTTAATGAAAACAGATTCATTGTAAACTTATCTGCTGATGATAATCTTACTAATTCCGGTTTCTGATTTGCTTTCGATTCTGATAAAATAGATACCTTCGTTAAGTTTGGAAATATCAATTTTTGATGGGGTTCCCGAAATGTTTTGCAAATTCGTACGAATTATAACCTCCCCTAAAACATTCATCATACTTACCTTGATGTTTTCCAGGTTTAAAGCATTGGACTGCAAAAACAACTCATCGTTGGCAGGGTTTGGATAAATGGTGAAATCTGATTTTGAGTTTTCATCAATTCCGGTGCAGTCCTGAAGATCAACCGCAAAATTATTGGAAAATGCGCCATAGCCGCAATTGTTCAGACCTCTAACTTTAAGAAGGGCAAAATCGTAAAATGTTTCCGACCACGAAATTGTTACCAAAGTGTCGGATTCCTGAACCATGGTTCCTGCTTCGGCGGGTTCGAGTACCCATTCGTAAGTAGTTGCGTTTTGGATAATTGGGCAATGATATGACGTGCTCCATCCGGCACAAACAAGGAAATCACCAGTTGCACTTTGACCTGCATCAGGCAAAGGATTAATGGTTAAGGTAAGATTATCGTTGTCGGAGGTTCCACCCGAGCCATAAGCCGTGAAGGTTAAAAGCGCCGTTCCGTTTGTAATATCCTGAACGCCTGGCGTGTAAACCGGGGTTAGAGAGCTTGTCGAACTAAAAGTCCCATCTCCAGAGGTTGTCCATGCTAATGTATTATAAAAGGTTGCTGATCCCTGGCAGGTAAAAGTTGCGTTTTCACAGATATTTCCATCAGGGCCAGCTAATGCGTTAACTGTGGCAGTTGGTGGGAAATTAATAAAATCAATCCAACCGCAATCACTTCCCGAAGCTACATAAACGTCTTTTGTGTAAACCCATTTAAAAGTATGCGTTCCTGCTGTAACGCTGTATGAAAATACGGCCCAGTCCATTTCGCCGGACCACTCATTTTTCATCGAATTATCAATGTAAAATTGCAGGAAATCGTAGGTTGCCTCTGATGAGACTTTCCGGTAAAAACTAATTGTACCGGCACTTACCGTTGTCATGGTTGTCGAAAGTGTTGTGGTTTGATCGTCACCTATTGTGCCGGACTTAGCCGAATAACTGCCGTCCCAAGCGTTGGAATTGTCAATGGTCCAGTTGGCATTTCCGCTAAAAGTCCAGCCAGTGCCAAAAGTTCCTGTTTCAAAACTAACCGCTGTCGAAAATGTCAGTTGGAAATTTGCCACCGTGTTTTGTTGATTTACGGTAACATCCTGTACAAGTGTAGCATAATCCAAAGCGTAAACTTTAAAAGAATAGGTGTTTTCATAAATTTCAGGAATCACATATTCGCCGTTTGAATTGGTGTAAACAGGATCCATCGGTGCGCCCAAAACCTGCACCATCGCACCTGCAATTGGACTTCCGTTTGCAGCATCAGTTACAATTCCGCTAACCGAAAGCGTTTGGGCAGGTAATAGCGCAACATCAAGAATAGTCTGACCAACGTTGTTGATATTTACATTATTGAAGGTTTGTGATAGATATCCGTAGGCCGAAAATGTTACAGTATAATTTCCGTTAACGAGCAACCTGTAATACGTGCCAAAAGTTGCGTTGCTCTTGTATGGATCGCGTGGTTCGCCTGTATTATCAATTCCATTGATGTAAATTTGGGCAACAACGGGTTCTCCGGTGTTGGCATTGGTAATATGACCGGTAAGTGTTGATTTATTCAGCCTGTTCACCAAAATCATTGATGCGTTTAGATTGTCGGCTGTAATTTGATAAACATCATTTGCCGGCGGAATAAATTCCTGCCCCATTTCGATGGTGTATGCAAAAATTCCATATTTCCCGTAAGCATAATCGTCTGTAATTCCCGAACAAGGGTAGAGTTCCCAGCAAACCTGAGGTGTGTAATGACCCCCGGTTAAACCCGGAATGGAATTGCCCATTGCTGTTCCAAGATCAGCAAGTGCTGTCTGGTCCGGAGCATAAATACCGCTGTTATAACCATAAGGCCAAAGAACTAACTCGCTGTAAGTGTGGTATGAAATTCCAGCCACAAAATTATGTGTCGCCATTAAACCATCAATACTTTGAAGTTCGGGTTCCGAAAGTGGTGATGGACCACAGTAGGTTATATCGGTAGGATCGGAACTGGTTCCTTGCCCACCCCAGCCCCATGGATAATTTCTATTAAGGTCAACGCCATCGGGATAAGCCCAGCTACCAGGCGTTACAGCGCCATTTCCGTCGTTATCACGGATATTTTTGCGCCAGTCGGTGTTGATCTGATTCAAAACAATTTCATGACCGTCGGGGTTAACCATCGGCACAAACCAGATTTGTTTTGAATTAACGTTGGCCGTAACTTCTGAATTTGTTCCGTAATTATTTACAAGGTAATTTAAAACATTAAAAACAACCTCGGTGCCAAGCGGCTCGCGGGCGTGGTGTGCCCCAAAATAATAAATACCAGGTTCATCTTCTTCTGTTTCAACATTATCGGATAGTTTTATAGCCCAGATACTATGGTTATAATTGGAGTAATTGTTATTGCCTGCATCAAAATATTGTTTGCCACGGCTGTCGCCGATATCGTAAAGTTTACAAATATCAGGATGGGCAGCAGCAATTTGCTGCAATTCGGTAATTGCTTCGGCATAAGTGCGATAACCGTTAATATCATCAACATTGCCCAGGTTGGCGGCCATTTGTGCCGAAGTTGTTCTGATTTCAGCCTGATAGCCTTCGGTAAGGATTTTTTGATAACTCTCTTCAGAAACCACCAAATCAAGAAAAATACCTGGTTTGTAAGCGGCAATATCATAACCTTGTTTCGAAAATGTTTTAAACGTGGTCTCATCAGGATTTTGAATGCGGATAACGAGTTTTTGCTGCGCAAACATCACTGTTGTGAAAATCAGCGCCAGAACGAGAAAGAAGAAATTTTTCATTATTAAGTACTTAATTTATTGATGATTAAAACACAAAGGGAAAAGCTTCCTGATCAAATTTTCCGGAAACTTTCCCCGTAAGACTATGAATTTCTAAAATGGTTTACTGATGGATGAGAATTTTCTTTACAAAACTTCCTGATTCGCCTTTAATTTTAAGATAATAGATGCCTTCGGGCATGTTGGTAAGGTTAATCTGAAGGCTGTTTTCTGAAGTAACCATTTTATAAGTTTTAGAAAAAACCTCAACCCCCATCAGGTTTACGACAGAAACAGAAATTTCATTATCGAAATTTTTATTTGAATTTACAGTAAAATTCCCGTTGCCCGGATTTGGGAAAACGGTGAAAGTCTCTTTAAAATTCAATTCTGAAATTCCGTCACAAATTTGAACTTCTACATCGAAATTCTCTGACCAGTTTCCCGTCCCGCAATCATTTACACCAC
>CAIYZW010000849.1 GCA_903930725.1 uncultured Bacteroidota bacterium | reverse complement strand
TTTCGTTCGACCGACAATGGCAACTCCTGGGCAATAATCAATACTGACTTTAATTTTTATGATATCCGATACATCGCTGTCAGTTCAAGCGATATACTCTTTATTGCAACCTGGGGTGAGGGAATTTTTCGTTCAGTTAACAACGGGGATTCCTGGATGCAGGTCGGCCTGGACTATAATTGTTACGTTTACTCATTCGTTGTAAATTCTAATAACGACCTGTTTGCAGGATGTAGCAATGGAGTTTATCGGTCGGTGGATTATGGCCAGTCATGGGCACATAGTATTAATAGTGAGTTAAATGGAAGTAGCGTGAGGACTCTTGCTGTTAATTCCGACGACCATCTTTTTGCGGGAACCTATGCTGGAGGCGTTTTTCGCTCGACTGACAATGGTGACACCTGGACAAGAATTAATGAAGGTTTGACCTCCGATTTTATCTGGTCGTTGGCCATCAAATCAAATAACATGATCTTCGCCGGTACCGATGCCGGCGTTTATCAATCGGTCGATAATGGAGATTCCTGGACATATTCAGGCCTTAATACATACCGAATTCAAAGTCTTGCTCTAAATTCATACAACCAGCTATTTGCAGGAACCAATACCGGAGGTATTTATCGTTATAATGAAGGTAATAATTCATGGACACAATGCATAATCGGACTGACAAACATGAACGTCATGGCCCTGTCAGTAAACGCCAATAACCAATTATTTGCAGGAACGCATGGTGGAGGCATTTTCCGTTCGGTTGATAACGGTGATTCATGGACACAGATTAATTCAGGCCTAACCTGCACCGACGTAAGGTCGATTACCTTTACTTCTGACAATTACATATTTGCCGGCACTGGCGTAGGAGGTGTTTATCGTTCGCTTGATGTTGGTGATTCATGGACACAAGTAAATGCCGGCCTTACAAATATCAATATCAATTCGATAATTGCTGATAAAAATGACTTCCTGTTTGCCGGAACTGATGGAAGAGGGATTTTCAAAACAATCGAACCAATAACAGGGATAAAGGAAACCGTAAATCCTCAAAATCGTACTTTTTCACTGGATCAGAATTATCCCAATCCTTTCAATCATTCAACAACCATAAATTTTGAATTGCTGAACCAGAGCGACGTTAACTTATTTATTTTCGATGCTTTCGGGCAAAAAGTAAGTACTTTGATTGATGGAAATCTTAAACCAGGGACTTATTCGGTTGGTTGGGATGGCTGTCGCGAAGATGGTGAGCGTGTATCTTCCGGTGTTTATTTTTATCGGATCGAATCAAACGATGATATCGAAACAAGACAATTGATGTTTTTGAAATAAATCAAACTTGTAAAAGAAATAAATTCAAAAGCCCTGGTGATTTAATCAGGGCTTTTTAATTAAGATCTGGCAAATATTTTAACTTCTTTAATCTAAAAATCCAGATTAACCATGAATTTCAAGCCTTCGTATTCCTGTTAAAACATCCCTCTGATTAATTCATCTTTGGTGACGTGCTTGAAATAAAGGTCAATGTCGACGTTGGCAAGTTTTTGTGAGATGATTTCAGGATTGTGAGGTTGGTTTAACAGCAATTCCTCAATTTCAGCGGTATCGCGCAGGCTGAAATAATCGCCATAAATTTTTGCCTTTTCGATGATCCCGTTTTTCACTTCCAGGTTCACCTCGATATTTCCGCCATCAGCCTTGAATTGCCTTCTGAAATTATATTGCGGTGAATAGCCGAAATTCCATTCCCAGGTGTTGTACTTTGTTTTTACCTGCTCATAAATCTTAGTTTTATCAGTTTCAGTAAACTGATAAAACGTAATATCCCGGAATTTTCCGTTCAGATGATTCTGGATAAGGTCTTTAAAACCAATAACATCCATTGGTTGTTGAAGATGTTCGCTGATGTTGGTAACGCGGCTTCTGACCGATTTTACGGCTTTATCCTGAAACTTGGAAGGGTCAACTTTTAAAGCTTTGGATAAATTGCTGAGTTCAGATGAAAAGAGTAAGGTGCCGTGATGCAAAACCCTGTTCTTGTGGACGTGTTCGGCATTTCCTGAAAACTTCCTGCCCCCGATGGTCAAATCGTTGCGGCCTTCAAACTTTGCTTCGATGCCAATTTTCTGAAGAACTTCGATGATTGGTTCCGTAAACTTCCTAAAATTGACAAGTTTGTCGTTTTCGCCATTTTTGACAAAGGTGAAATTCAGGTTTCCCAAATCATGAAAAACGGTGCCTCCGCCAGTGATGCGGCGAACAACAGGGATTTTGTTTGCAGTAACATAATCCAGATTTATTTCGGCCAGCGTATTTTGGTGTTTCCCAACAATGATGCAGGGTTCGTTGCGCCAAAGCATAAAAACCTCATCGCCAAATTCTTTCAGCACATATTCCTCGGCGGCAAGGTTAAAATACGGGTCGGTAATATTTCTTTCGATACAAAGCATTTACTAATTTTTAAGGGGCAAAGTTATCAGGAATCATTGTTCAAACATTGTCTAACGGGGCTATTTACAATAATTTAACAACATCCTGAAGCCCTTGCCTGGTATAAAAAAAAGCAATCCCCAGGTTAAGGATTGCTCATCGTTAAATAGTTAAATGTCTGATAAATACAGATGATTCCAAAAATCATTGCCAAAACAACGATTTATTCATCGGGACCATCGCTGTCGCTTACTTCAACGGCTTCGTCAACTGCCGAATCTTCGGCGTCGGGCCCAAAGTCGTCTTCCTTGGCAAATTTCTCCAGATCTTCAATCGAATCAACCTTAACATTCACTTTTACCATGTATGAAGTATCTTCGGTATCAATGGTAATGGCATGAAAAAACTCATTATTTCCTTTATTCACGCGGATTACATGGTTTGCCCAACCATCCGGATACTTTTTCTTAATCATTTCCATAACATCGGCGCCGATGTTATCCATACTTTTTATGACGCGTTTCTTGTCCATTTTGAGTAAATCAATTAAATTTTATAATCAATTGAGTA
>CAIYZW010000848.1 GCA_903930725.1 uncultured Bacteroidota bacterium | reverse complement strand
TACCTATATTATTGCAAACATTACTCCCACAAGCGCTATGAGTGGAGGTGAAATAACTGATGACGGTGGTGCCGGTGTTATTGCGAGAGGTGTTTGCTGGAGTACCTCTCAAAATCCTACAATTGCTGACAGCCATACGACAGATGGAGCAGGAATGGGATTTTACTTAAGCAATATTACTGGCCTTACACCAGGCACAACCTATTTTGTCAGGGCATACGCTACCAACAACATCGGAACTGCTTACGGCGATGAGAAAACCTTTACAACCCAGGCCGTTTTTTTTAATTGCGGGGATATTGTCAATTATTTAGGTCAGGACTACAACACAATTTCTATTGGTGACCAATGCTGGTTTAAAGAAAACCTTAACGTTGGAACAATGATTCCGGGCACTCAAAACCAGACCAATAATGGCGTTTATGAGAAATATTGTTACGATAATCTCGAGTCGAATTGTGCTGAATATGGCGGACTGTACCAATGGGATGAAATGATGAAATATAGCACGCAGCAGGGAGTTCGGGGAATTTGCCCCCAATACTGGCATTTGCCTTCTGAGGCTGATTGGTTTGAACTATCCGGGTTTTTAGGTGGTGAAAGCATTGCGGGAGGCATGATGAAGGAGGCAGGTACTAATCATTGGAGTACGCCAAATACTGGTGCTACAAATTCGAGTGGCTTTACTGGCCTTCCGGGCGGAATGCGGCTAAGCTCCGGGAGCTTTGATGGTCAAAGTAGTTACGGCGCCTGGTGGTCATCCAGGGAATATTCATCCCTTTATGCCTGGAACAGAACGCTCGCTTACAATTACGAACATCTCAGTATCAGTTACGGTGGTGCAAGATTTTACGGCTTCTCGGTACGTTGTTTAAAAGATTAACACTACTTTGTCATCCAACCGGATTATTCGATGAATTAAATTCATTTTAAGGTTTAAGGGATATTATTTATTAAAGCAGACCTTTTTAAAGCTTTAAGCCTCCCGCCAATCGCCGTTTTCCTTGATCAGATCAATCAGGTTATCTACGGCTTCGCTTTCAGGAACAGCTTTTAAAACCATTTTCTTTCCTTTGAACAAGGCAACATTGCCATTGCCCATGCCCACGTAGCCATAATCGGCATCGGCCATTTCGCCGGGACCGTTTACGATGCAGCCCATCACGGCAATTTTAAGTCCGGGCAGGTGCGAGGTTTTCGATTTGATTTTTTGAAGCGAAGCCTGAATGTCGTACTGGGTGCGGCCACATGAAGGACAGGCAATAAATTCGGTTTTTGAAATCCGGGAACCAGAGGCCTGCAATATTTGGAAAGAAATCTCCACTAATTTTTGTGGGTTTAGATTTTCGGCTTCAAGCCAGATCCCATCTCCGAAACCATCAATAAAAAGTGGCCCAAAATCAAGCGCTGCCTGAATTCCTAATTTTGTGGGATCGGTTTCTGAGTAAGATTTTTTAAGGATAACCGGGATTTTGCAATTTTCTTCCTCAAGCAACCTAAAAAACTTACGCCATTCTTCAACCGGGTTTTTTGAAGTTGATTCAGCAATCAATAAGAATTTTCCGGGTTGATGAATTTTTTTCAGCCAGTCAACTGAAATTTCAGAAGCATCTATTTTAACAAAACCTTCTGTTAAATGCTTTTCAAAATCAATTTTAGAACCTTCCAAAACCTCATAAAAGAAGCCTTTTCCATGAATTTTATCATCCGAAAAAACTAAATCCGGGGAAAGAGATTCATTTGCTTTTTCCTTCCCGATAACGAGTGGAAAAGTAAAATTTCCAGATAGAAAGTTGGAATCAATTTCCCTTTTTGTAAAACTGAAAGGGTCATAAAAAAAACCGTCAAAAGGCTTGTCGGTAAAGGAATGAATATTTGAAAAAGCTTCGCAAATCTGCTGAGCCACCGGAATTTCGAAAACCGGGTCTTCGGTA
>CAIYZW010000847.1 GCA_903930725.1 uncultured Bacteroidota bacterium | reverse complement strand
GTCAATTTCTAAACTTCCATCATTCCATTCTTCCATCAGTCCATTTTTCCACTCTTCCCGTTTTACTCGTCATCCATTTTTGGAAACAAAATCTTATCGCGGATAACAAAGGCGTTTGGAAAATCGGCAGCGATTTTTCTGAGATAACTTTCGGCTTCAAGACGTGTTCTGAAATCGCCAACCCGCACTTTATAATACGGCTCGCTGAACGAAATGTAAGCTGTGTCGCCCGGATAAAGCATCTGATAATTGGCTTGTGCAGCCTGGGCGCCATTAAGGGAATTATTTCCGGCATCAAAAAAAACCTGAATCCGGTAACCTTCAAAAGTACTTTGGCTTGTATTATAATGGACGTGCATTTTTACGATAGAATCAACACGGCTATCCTGGTAAACCTCCACTTTGCCTTCCTGTTTTGAAGATTTTTTATCGGCGTTACTTGCATTTTGCTGAGCCGACACTAAAAAAGGAAAAGCCAGCACCACAAACAAAATCCATAAATTTTTCATTTTTTTCCTGATACTGATTCATTAAATCTGCTCAAAAAGCCGGAGTGTTTGAATTTTATCGGCTTCATGCACGCTTAATACCGGGATTGGCGAATGATTTACCATTTGCTGGGCGCAGGGGGCAATTAAACCGGTTTCGTTGCGCTCATCCTGCTCGGTAACTATCGAAATCAAATCGGCATGTATTGATTTTGCATAATCAATAGTTGATTTTGTCGAATTCTGGGTTTCGATGGTTTCCAAAACGTAATTCACATTTTCCTTTTCAAAATATTTTTTAGCCTTTTCGGCGTAATTTTCAACGCGGCGGTGCATCGTGTTAAGGTTTGTAGAATAGATGGTGTAAATGTGCACAGTAGCTCCAAATATTTTGGCAATCTTTGCAGTAAAAGGAACTTTGAGCAAAGTGTGGTTGGAATTATCAAGGGGCATTACAATGGTTTCGAGGTTTTGCTTGATTTCGAAGCCATTTCGTACCGTGATAACCGGGCAGCTTGCACTGGCAACAATCCTGTTGGCATTGCTGCCAATCCAGTATTCTTCAAATCCCGAAACCCCGTGCGAACCGGTTACAATTAATTCGGCTTTTTTAGTTTTTGCAGTTGTAACGATTTCGTAATAAATCTTACCTGTCCGTAACTTAAACTCCAATTTACCACCGGTTAGCAACGGTTGGTATTTTGAAACCAATTCGGCGAACCTCTTATTAACCTCATCGCGATAATTGAAATTATCAACCGCGTAAATTGATTCTGGTGAAGGCTCTTTATCCACCCAGATCATCATAACTTCCGAGTTTACCTTATTCGCAATGTTGATGGCATATTCCAGTGCGTGAATGGAGCCACTCGAAAAATCTACTGCAACTACTATTCTTTTCATTTCATTTCCTGATTACTTGATATTCTTTTTACTCAAAACCTTTATTTTATTAAAAATATCGGTCTTTCTTCAGGTGGCTAAAATACAAATTTTTTTAATGTCGCATTTCTACGAAATTTTAATTTAAGATTAACCATTTCAACTACTTATGGTTACAGTTGATAAGTAATGAATTGAGGTTTAAGAAAAATTCCTTCCCCTACCATTAAATTCGTAAAATACTAACTTTGTTGAAAATTCGATGCCGATGAATGAGAATCTCGATCCTGCCGGAAAAAACCTAAACGCCGGCGACAAAGAAATTGAACAGGAATTAAGGCCAACTTTTTTCGACAATTTTGCCGGTCAGGGGCAAGTGGTCGAAAACCTTAAAATATTTGTTGAAGCAGCCAAAAAGCGCCACGAGGCGCTCGACCATACTTTGTTGCACGGCCCTCCGGGACTGGGAAAAACCACGCTTTCGTACATCATTGCCAACGAGCTGGGTGTCGGGATAAAAGTAACTTCAGGCCCAGTGATGGACAAGCCCGGCGATCTGGCCGGCCTGCTTACAAATCTGGAACCCAACGACGTGCTTTTTATTGACGAAATCCACCGTTTAAGCCCGGTTGTCGAAGAATATCTTTATTCGGCCATGGAAGATTACAAAATTGATATTCTCATCGAAAGTGGCCCCAACGCCCGAAGCGTGCAAATTACGTTAAATCCGTTTACTTTGATTGGCGCAACAACCCGTTCGGGACTGTTGACTGCCCCGCTCCGGTCGAGGTTTGGGATAAATTCGCGGCTTTCGTACTATGACGCCGAAATTCTTAAAAAAATCATTATCCGCTCGGCTGGGATTTTAAAAGTCGAGATTTCGGGAAATGCAGCCGAAGAAATTGCCCGCCGCAGCCGCGGTACGCCACGTATTGCCAACCTTTTGCTCAGGCGTGTCCGCGATTTTGCTCAAATTAAAAGTGATGGAACCATAAAATTAGAAATTGCCCAATATGCACTCGCTGCCTTAAATGTTGATAAACACGGTTTAGATGAGATGGATAACCGAATTTTGACTGTAATTATTGATAAATTCAGTGGTGGCCCGGTTGGTTTAAACACCATTGCCACGGCTGTTGGCGAAGATCCCGGAACCATCGAAGAAGTTTACGAGCCTTTCCTCATCATGGAAGGTTATTTAATGCGCACCCCACGCGGCCGCGAAGCTACCGAGTTTGCCTACAGGCACCTGGGAAAAGTTAAACTTCCGGAGCAGGGGAAATTGTTTTAAATCGTTTATCAGAAGTGGGCTACCGCCAGTCGTAAGCAGCTTTTAATTCTGCCAGCTACCGACTTTAAACTGCCCACTTTTTAAACCTTTAATCTAAAATAATGCCATTTTTTGAAATAGGAATATTTGACCCAAAGTCCATGGAAAATGTTGGCACACTGTGGCGTACGGCTTACCAGTTGGGCGCTGCCGGTATTTTTACAATCGGGCACCGGTACAAACATTTGCCTTCCGATCCTTTCAGGGCTTACCGCCAGATACCGCTAAGAAATTTTGTTGACTTTGAGCAGTTTTATCAGCAGCGCCCCGAAAGCTCAATTCTCGTCGGTGTCGAAATGGGGGGCACTGTTCTGTCGGCTTTTGAACATCCGCCGCAGGCTATTTATCTTTTAGGTGCCGAAGATTACGGCTTGCCCGGGTATGTTATCGAAAAATGCAACCTTTTGGTTTCGCTCGAAGCCATGATAAAACCTTCGTACAACGTGGCTGTAGCGGGAGGAATCGTTTTGTACGACCGCGTTTTTGGCGTTAAGCCCCAAACTTTTGATGCGCTGCAGCGGAAGGCAAATTCACATTAATTAATCCTGATTTTCAAAAAATGACAACTTCACAAACAAAAACACAAATAACGCAATGGCTCAAAAATGAGGCAGCCGTTCTGGGATTTGATTTTTGTGGAATCGCGAAAGCAGATTTTTTAAAAGATGAAGCACCCCATCTCGAAAAATGGCTTACAGAAGGCATGAACGGGAAGATGGCCTACCTGGAAAATAATTTCGATAAACGTGTTGACCCCCGGAAATTGGTCGAAGAGGCTAAATCGGTGATTGTTTTCGGGTACAATTATTTCCCGGCCAGCGAAATTCCGGCCACCGATAATTTCATCATTTCCAAATATGCTTACGGCAAGGATTACCATTTTGTAATTAAAGAAAAACTTAAAACACTGATTGCAGGCTTAAAAGAGCAGGCTGGCGATATTCAGGCAAGAGCTTTTGTAGATTCGGCGCCGGTACTTGAGCGGGCTTGGGCTGTTAAGGCGGGTTTAGGTTGGATTGGGAAAAACGCAATGCTGATAAATCCAAAACATGGTTCGTTTTTTTTCCTTGCCGAAATTATTACCGACCTCGAACTGGATTTTGATCAACCAAAAAACAACGATTTTTGCGGCACCTGCCGCAACTGCATGGATGCCTGCCCAACCGGAGCCATCTTTTCACCAAAAGTTATTGATGCACACAAATGTATTTCGTACCTCAACATCGAATCGAAAGATGAAATCCCTGACCAATTTGCCGGGCAATTAAACGACCGTATTTTTGGCTGCGATATTTGCCAGGACGTTTGTCCGTGGAACAGGTTTTCGAAACCTTGCAACGAGCCACAGTTTTCGCCAAACCCGAAATTAACTGGTTTAAAAAAAACAGATTGGGAAAATCTTTCGGAAGAAGATTTTAAACTGATTTTTAAAGGTTCGGCAGTGAAGCGCACTAAATATGAGGGACTTAAACGAAACATTAATTTTCAGAACATCAAACCCTGACGTACGAAACATTTGCTTTAATGGTTATTTCGCTAAACCCGCATTTTGGATAGATTTTTATGGTGGCTGGTGTTAAAAGTGATCGGTTAGATTTTCTTGCATTCAAAAGATATTCTATTCTCCTTCAAAAAAGTCCTCATCTAATTCTTTAACCTCATAGGTGGACTTTATTTGTATTCCGACATTGTATTGATGCATTAAATCAACCAATTTTATCCCATCAATTAAAATGATGGTATGATGTGCATCATGAGCTTTTTGATATGCCCCTTTATCAAATTCGGAAGTAGTTACAAAAACACCCTTGTTTGTGTCGCCACTCATGGCCCCGATAAAATTTCTGATATCCTTTTCACGTACTTTGCTCTCATCATACCTTTTTGCCTGAATGTAAATTTTATCCAGGCCAAGTTTGTCTTCATTAATTATCCCATCTATACCCGCATCGCCTGATTTTGAAGTCTCAATAAAATCACCATAGCCCATTTTTTTCAATAAGATCAAAATTACCTTTTCAAAATAATAGGGATCAATTGTCTTTAATTTCTCTAACAATTCATTTTTAACTTGTGCTTCAATTTCAGAAAAACCCGCGTCAATCAAGTCTTGGGGGGATGAGTTTTTAATTTCGGGATTATTTGAAATACCTTTAGTTTTTTCTTCGGTGTAGAACTCTAAAAAGTTTGTTTCCCCTTCAACTTCCTTAAGCTGTAACTTCTCATCAACTGCTTTCTTACCTTTCTCTGTAATTTGCACCATCCCTCTTTTGGGATAAACAATATACCCGCCTTTTTTTAGATATGATTTTCCCCAGGCAATCCGATTTAAGATAAGCGTTTCTCCACTTTTAGTCTTTTGATCCAACACTTCCTTTGGCAGGCCTGAATAATATTTATCAACAACCATTTTGAGTAATTCACGGTGGTGGATAATCTCCCCGGTACTTAATATTTCAAGAATCGGATTAAAGGTTTCATGAAATTTTGGCAATTCATTTTCTTTCATTCTATTAAGGTTCTTTATTTTAATAATTGATTGTTTGGATTCCGTAAACTATTCAAAACTAATGTTTAACATCAAAGTTGTTTGCTGTTAACCTCATTCGGTTTCAATTTCAAGATCATGATATTGTGTGTTATTCTTTTATTGTGGTTTTGTTCTGTTATTGAATCAGGGCAATAGTCCATTGGAACTAAAAACCACCGAAAAGAAAGATCAACAAACGTCCTATTTCCCTTTTTTGATAATAAACCCGACTTGCTGCATAACCCGCTCATCAGGCGGGATGGAATAAATCCACCGCATCATATTTGTAAAGTTAACTTCCTCGATAAAAGGAATGTTTTTTCGGGTGAAGATAAAAATCAGGATATTAAACTCCTGCTCTTTTCCGGGTTTATCAATTTCGAGATAATAACCGTCGCTAAAGGCCGGATGAACGGGCATTTTTATGGTTTGATTTCCATTAAAAAGCCTGTCGGTATTGTCGTTGAGCCGTTTATCTACCAAATCTTTGTAGGGATAAAGAAGGTAGGTTTCTTCGTCGGTTACGTTAAAAATGCGGAGGTAGCCGTTTTGAGTAGGCGTAAATAAAAACTGCAGGTAATCCTCGGTTTTATAAACCTTGTCAATGCCCTCTACTTTGAAAAGAAAAGTGGGATCGGCTTTTTCGGTGTACCGGAAAACCGTTGCCTGAATTTCGACTTCCACCTGCATATTCCCGAATTCGTTGAAGGATTTTTTTTCGCTCAAGATGGTGTCAACAATTATTTCGCCACCGGTTTCGATGGATGAAATGGATTGGAAAATTTCACGGAACTTCTCATTATCCTCAAACTGATAATTAAAATCGGTAACCGAAACAGTTTCGGAAATGCCCGCTTTAAGCAGCGCAGCGCGCTTGGCTTCTTCGATGGCTTTGGCCTTGGTTTGCTCGGGAGTAAAGTCGCTCGAGGCGTAAACACCTTTTGCGCGAACGGTTTTCTTTTCCTGCGCACCGGCCGTAAAAGCCATGACCAGCATCGGAAGAATAAAGCAAAAGCTAAGTTTTAATATGTATTTCATGTGTAACTCATTTGTATTTTTTAGCTTGAAACGTTTCTGATTGTTGATATTAATTTTTAGTGACCAGTAGCCAGTAGCCAGTTGACAGTGACCAGTTGGCAGTGACCAGTTGCCAGTTAATGATAAATCTCAAATTACAAATCGCAAATCACCAAGTGCAGAGCGCTCTGCGCTAAGCGCTTAGCGATTTTCACAAATCAATTAACCGTCCAGTTTTCCCATTTATCCTGCACATCTATGCTTATTTTTACGGTTGGGTCTTGTTCTTTATTATTAATTCGGAGCGACTCGATGGAAACATTGTTTTTGATAAAATCGGCCAGTTTGCTGTAGGTGATGTTGCCCTTTGTTTCCTGAAGTTTTTTAAGCAAAAAATAGGTAAACATACCGTGCTGCTTGTCGTTGTATGGCAACGACGATTGCTCGCCACTACTTGCCGAGAAAACAACCATATTTCCTGAAACCAGCTCTTCTTTAGGTTTAACTTTTACCGAACGGGCCGCCACCAGTCCGGCATCACGACCTCCACCACTGAAACAGGCGTCGAGGAAAAAGGTGATTTTTTGAGCACCGGTTTCGCTGAACGTTTTATAAACGCTGGCAAGTTTTATTGCCGAGTTAAGATTTGTCCCCGAAACATCAACCGGAATAAGGTAAGGTTCTTTGGAAACTTCGTCAGGTAAGCCATGGCCAGCAAAAAAGAAAATGATTTCGGCTTCATCTGCCGTGCGTGAAGCCAGCTTGGAGACCAAATCAATTTTTTGCTCCATTTCACCGGCGGTAGCATCGGTAAGGAAAAACAGGTTTTTACTTTCGACACCTAAAACCCGCTGGGCGTAATCTTTGAAAATGGTAGCATCGTTCCGGGCAAATTTTACGTTGGCCTCATTGTTCAACCCCCGCTGAAACCTTGAATAATCCTCGTTTCCAATAACCAAAGCGTATCGGTAGGGATGGCTTGTGAGGATTTGCGGTATGTTTTTATCAACATCCGAGGTAAGGGAGGCAATGGCAATATCTTCGGTAACAGCAGAAGTTCCGGAAATAACCACTTCATTTTTGGCTGTCAGATTTTCGGCTAAACTAACCTGTAAAGTCGAATCGGCGCCATAGCGGCCATAAGATTCGGATAATTGCACCAAAACCGGGATTGATGTTCCAACATAACGTCGCGTGGCGGTAAACAGAAAATCGAGCTCACGGGATTCGCCACGTTTCATGTAATTGAGGTCAAACTGGTTTTGATCACCCAAAAAAACGCAGTTTGGGCTTGGAAGCTCAAAGTTTACTTTCACTCCTTTGGCTTCGCCGGAACCAACATTCTGAACCAATATTTTCAGGTTTATCGGATAATTTAATTTGATGAGGCCACCATCCTCGGTGCTGAAAACTGCATCAGAAATCACGATTTTTGGTTCGGCAAACTTGCGTGTCTCGATTTTAAATTCGAGCGGAAAAGCATCAAAACCGCGGGCTTCGATAACCTGGATTAAAAATTCGGCCAAACCATCCTCCGTGTTCAGTTTTCCATGAATCGGGATGGTTACACTTTTCGACGAATCGCCCTGAAGATCGCCAAGCGAAATATTTTCGGTAAATGTAACGCCACTCACGGCGCCGCTTTTAACCGAGGCCTTAACTTTTACATCCAGTGCAATTCCTTTCCCGATGTTTTGTACTTTAAACGAGATCGAACATTCCTCGTTGGCATTGATGAAGTTGTTTTTGTTTTCGTCAACAAATTTTTCTTCATTAATGATAAGGTCTGGCAACTGCCTGATGTTGCCCGTTGGCTGCTTTTTGAAAGTGATTTTTTTACTATCACTTTTGCCCGAAGTAACATTTTGAGCCATCAACAAGCTTGTTAAAAGCAGTGGTAAAAGCAGGATAAGTAATAGTTTTTTCATAGCTTTTATGATTTTATTCATCGAATAATCTTAAACCATTAAAATTTATACGACACCGAAAACATGGGCTGACGAGCCACCGGATTGTAAAAATAGCCCATCGAAACCTTCGGATTGCGTGCCTTTGTATTGGCGCTTCCAGCCTGAATACCTGTCCAGATTAAATCCGCAGCCCAGATAGCCGCAGCCCCGAACATCAGTGCTTTTTGCTTTTTCTGGAAATCTTCGGCATCGGTATAAAGCTGGTCTCTTTTAACTGCATCATCGGTTTCGGCTTTATAATCTTCGAACGAATTGTAGGCTTTATTGTTAAAAAATACAGCGCCGCCGGCAGCAGCATATCCAAAAACACCCATCAACCAGTAAGCGCCGCCATCTTTAACGTAAGTGTTTCCCCAGCCCGGGAAAACGAGCGACCGCAACATAGCACCACCCACACTTACGGGTTTGGCCTGCATCTCTGATTGAGCAAGAACTTCAACAGTAATTTCGTCGTCAATATAAACATTGTCTCTGGTAAGATCCCATACTATTCGTTTCATTTTCCCGCCGTAAACACCTTTTCCAACATCTCCGGTAAGGGCAAAAGCATTGATTTTTTTGCCCGCTTTGGTCATAATGTTCATGGTTACATTAAACGTTTCGCCGGTTTTGCTTTTGTTGATGTCGTATTTTATAACCAGGGTTTCGGCTTCAACAAAAAAGTCAACATTTTCGACTTTGGCGTTCGATTGCGCATAAAGGCCGTTTCCAACAAAAATGAGTAAAATAAAAATGGCTGAAATTGCGGTGATGAAATATTTCTTTTTCATGGCTTTTATTATTTAAATGATTGTTTTGATGAACCGAACAAATTGCTGTTAAATTCCCGGGCAACAAAAGGAACCCTGACTGGTGCAGGTTGCTCTTCGACCGAAAGCTGTTTCTCGATACCACCGGGGCTTACAACGTAAACCTGAATATTCCAGTTATAATTTAAGGCTGGTGCTGCTGTCGAGAGCGAATACCAGGTTGTTCCGCCATCTACCGATATCAAATCGCCATATTCGGCAACAGCTGGGCCGGCATCGCAACCGGCAGGATAAGTTGCAGCTGCCGAATTTTGAACCCAATAACCGACCAGTAATTCGTTGGCAGCATTAATTGTAAAAGATGTATTGAGTGTAATTTCGTTCCAGGCATTTATGGTAGGATTTGTAACGTCTTGCAAATGTTTCAAAGTCAAAGTACTGATATCCGTTCCATCATAAATTTCCAGGCTATAAGCTACTGGTAATCCAACTTTGGGGAAGAATTTGATTTTGGTGATTTTCCATCCATCGTAAGGAGCTAAAAGCGTAGGCGTGAAGCGTATAGCTACATCGAAATCGCCACCGGCATTTAGACCGAGGCCATCAAAATTTTCTCCATCATCATATTTGAGCCAGGAATTGGATGGATTTATGCTTTTTGTTGTAAAACTAATATTTTCGCCATAAACCTCTTTACCGCCAGATTTTAAATAACTCTTTGCCGCATATTGTGTGCTTTCATTGAGCCCTGTTAGCGTGGCGCTGTAACTTCCCAACTTTGCAGCTGCTGTAACAGGAAATAACTGGTCATTTATCGAAAACCCATATTCGGTTACCGATCCTTCACCCAGGTCAACGATTGTTCCGCTAACTGTTGCCGAATTAGCCGTAACGTCGGTTACCGAATTGGTTTTGACCAATGCCGTTCGTTCCAGATCAACTTTTTTACACGAATTGAACTGCTGAGCAACAAAAACAAAAAGCAAACTCAGAATGATTTGATAAAGTAATTTTCGCTTCATAAAATTGCCAATTTTAGGTTAAAATCCATAAAATCTCTCAAAAATAAAATGAGATTCAAAAATAGGGAAATTTAAAGGGACAAACAGAAAAGTGAAAAAAGAATTTTTTCGTCAGGATAAATGATGCTGATATTTAGCAATTTAAATCCTGCATAAATTTGCATCCCTACAACGGGGTTTCTCAAATTCTCTTCCGGTAAGAAGTATTTTGAAAAATAATTCGACAAAAAGATTTACCCAAACGAAAAAAACCATAGGTTTGTACTAAATAATTAAAACTAAATTTTATGACAAAAATTCAAATCAGAACATTTTTTATTGTGCTTTTATCAGGGCTGATATTAGCTGGCACAAGTTGCAAAAAAGATGAAGACAAAACAACAAACAAGGATTTACTTACCGGCAAAAACTGGAAAATGACGGCATTTACCGTTAATCCTCCTGTAGTAATCGAAGGTATTTCTTTTTCCGATTTTTATGCTTTTATGCCTGCTTGTACAAAAGACAACCTTACAAAATTCAATTCGGATGGAACTACGAATTTTGATGAAGGGGCAACCAAATGTGATGCCGGGGATCCACAAACAACTTATGGTACCTGGTCATTAAATGCTGACCAAACGGTACTTACAGTTACTGCTGATGGATCAACCGAAGCTTACACCATTAGCGAACTTACCGATACAACGCTTAAATTTACATATACCACAACCGAAGATTTGGGAAGTGGTGTACAGACCTACACTTCGACTGTAATTTTTACAAAGCAATAATTTTAATAAATACAGGCATAAAACTTGTAAAGTTTCAACAAATTCACTAAAGAATTAATGTTTAATTAAAATTTTTAATTTATGAAAAAAAGAATTTTTCAATCCACGTTCTTCCTTATGTTGGCAGCCTTTTTAATGGTTCCAACGATGCAAAGTTGCAAATCGAAAGCAGCAGCCCAAAAGGCTCCTGATGAAGAAGTTCTCGTTCAAACGTACTGTTCGGGTCCTGAGTTTTACACCAACGCCGAATATTTCAGGGCGAATAGTCTGGGCGAAAGTCCAGATCAGGTGATGTCGCAAAAGAAAGCTCACAGTAACGCAAAAGCTGCCTTAGCCGGTGCTATCGAAACTACTGTTAAAGCTGTAATTGACAACTATTTTTCGTCCTATCAGGCCGATGGTAAAATCGAAGATAAATCAAGGTACGAAGGCCTTTCGCGCGAGGTTATCCAACAAAAACTCAATGGCATCAAAACGATTTGCGAAAAGGTAACCAAAACCAAAGCAGGTACCTACAAAACTTATGTAGCTATCGAACTTGCCGGTAACGAAATTTTAAACGCTATGAACGACAGGCTGTCGAAAGACACCAAGCTCGAAATTGATTTCCAATACGACAAATTCAAAAAAGAATTGGAAAAAGAGATGGACAATTACAAAGGAAACAATTAGTTTTCGTTTAGATTTTAAAGTGTGATGGCACCGCTCAGGCGGTGTCATCTTTTTAACAAACATCCAAAATCAAGCTGCTATGATGAGAGATGTTCTCCTTTTCGCCGGATTATGGCTTTTTCAATCGGTTTTGTTTTCACAAAATACTGATCCTGCAAAACAAAGTTCCAATGTTCAACCCATCGAAAAACAGTATGATAGTTTCAGGAATACTTTTGATAAAGAGACAAATAGCAGCCCCGATAAACCCAAAAAGCAAGATAGAAATAAAACCGTTTCAAACCTCCAGCCATTTACACTCCCCGATTGGGTGACCAATTTCCAGGTTCCAGATCAGGAAAACATGATCCTAACGCTTGGAATATCCGATCCGGGTCTCGATTCGGCCAATGCCACAAAACAAGCCATAATCCGGGCAAAAGGTTTGCTCACAATGTTTTGTGAATCAACCATTCAAAATATTACCGACAGCTATACCAACCAGTACCAGGGAAGCGATATCTTAGGAAAATATACCTCCTTTTCGAAAATAGAACCACGGGGAAATTTCCCGGTAAGTGCATTCAAAATTTTTAAAAAAGAATTCACAAGTTTTGGCGAAGCAGTTGTGTTGGCCGGAATTCCAAAATCCGCCTGCAATTCAAGCTATCCGGAAATAACTGTAAAAGCTGAGTATTTCCTTTCGGAAGAAGGCGAATACGATAACCCAAAAATTTACGGCACCTATTCCCTTTTAATTTCTGATGATGAAGGAACTACAGCAGATTTTACTGCCCATAAAACAAAGAAAAGCATTTTGGTGACAACAACCTTAAATGGCGACAGCCTTGCTTTTGATTACGGAAAGTTTAAATACTTTTCCGAATCTCCTGTTGAATTATCGGACGATGAACTTCTCGAATACAGCACAGCCGATCTTACCAATGGATTATGGAATGCCTGGTTTGCAGCCTCTTTACGGCAGATGGAAATGGCCGAAAAACACACCTCCGAAATCAGGAAAATGGACGACAATTATACTTCAAAATACCAAAATCTTACACGAGAAGTTTCCGAAAACCAGTTGGGATTTAAACCGGCCAGGATTTTAATAAAAGACAATATTTTTTATCTCAAAATGACGCAAATCAAATAATTAGAAAATTTGCTTTGTTAGCGATAATATCAAAATATTAACTACTGAATGAATAAAAATTAAACTGTTAAAATAAATTTGCTATGAAAACAAGATCTTTTTTTTTACCGGTTTTACTGCTGGTTTTTTTGCTCACCGGCTTTTCTGGCATAAAAGCCCAAACCCTCGAAGAGTATAAAAAGCAACGGCAGCAGGAGATGCAACAATACAAGGAAGACCGCCAGCAGCAAATGCAACGGCTTGCCGACGAGTACACCGATTATGTGAATAAACACGACAAAGAATTTTCGGATTACCTCGAACAACGCTGGAAAGAGTTTAACCTGTTTCAAGGTCTCGAGGTTCCTGCCGATCCAAAACCTGTTGATATTCCAGTGTGTAAACCTGCCGACAGAACCACGCCTCCGGTAGGATTGCCAACGCTTAAACCAACCATTGAACCGGCAAGAGATAAAGTGCCCGCACCAATTCTGCCACGCATCACCAAAAAAGAACCGGATAAATTCCCTGTCAACGCCGCCGAAGTTGACTTTTACGGCTTTCCGATTGTTTTTGATTATGATAAAAAACTAAACAGACCCTTTACAGGAACCGTTGGTGAAGAAGCCATCAGCAACCACTGGCAACAATTAAGCAGCACAAACTACAATCATCTTATCCAGCAATTGCTTGGCTATAAAGAAATTTCAAATCTTAACGATTGGGGATATTACCTCCTCGTGAAAAAAACAGCTTCAAAAATTGTAGCCGATGTGAACTCGCAAAGGCTGCTTACCTGGTTTGTTTTGATAAGGTCGGGATATCGGGCAAGAATTGCTTATTTCGAAAATGAGGTTTTTGTTTTGCTGCCTGCAAATAATCAGATTTACGGGGTCAACTTTTTTGCTTTCGACAACCTCCGTTATTACATCATGGACAGCAAACTATCAAATATTTTTACTTACGAAAAAGATTTCCCGGATGCTCAAAAAACTTTCGACCTGAACATCTACAACCCCATTTCGCTTGGTGATAAGCCTGCAACAAGAGACTTTAAATTCAGTTACCAGGGCGAGGATATGCCTTTATCCATCAGCTATAACAACGATTTGATGGATTTTTATAAAGATTACCCACTGGCCGACATCAAGATTTATTTTGATGCATCAGTTTCGCCGGAAGCCAAAGAATCGCTGGCCAACAGTTTTAAGCCGCTGCTCCAGGGAAAATCGGAACTTCAAGCAGTTAATCTTCTACTCAATTTCGTACAAACAGCCTTCGAATACAAAACCGACGAAGATCAGTTTGGTTACGAAAAATTCTTCTTCGCCGAAGAAGCTTTTTATTACCCATATTGCGACTGCGAAGACCGCTCGGTGTTGTTTTCTTATCTTGTAAAACACCTCCTTGGATTAGAGGTGGTCGGGCTTGATTATCCGGGTCACATGGCCACAGCCGTGCGCTTTACCCAACCCGTTGATGGCGATTATATCACCTATAATGGCGATAAATACATCGTTTCGGACCCAACCTACATTAATGCGCCCGTTGGATTAACGATGCCTCAGTTTTTGCAGGTGCAGGCAACGGTGGTTATATTGAATAATTTTTATCCGAAAAGCGTAACCGAAAACAAAATCTGGGAAG
Organism: uncultured Bacteroidota bacterium; assembly: GCA_903930725.1. Taxonomy (GTDB): domain Bacteria; phylum Bacteroidota; class Bacteroidia; order Bacteroidales; family 4484-276; genus CAJATL01. The sequence continues at coordinate 4,560 of CAIYZW010000847.1, read as the reverse complement.
AAGTAATTGCCGCCGGCGGAAACCGTGGCGACAACCGCCGCGATATTATTGTTGACGATAACGGAAACAGCATACTCAGCGGCTATTTTACCGACAACTTTAAAATGGGTAATGTAAATTTACAGGGTACAGGCACGCCTGCCATGTTTACAATTTCGTTGGATAAAAACCTGAATCCTTTATGGTGTAATTCGGGGCTGGGTGAAGGAAAATCAATGGCTTACGGGCTTTCGAAAGATAACACCGGGAATTTATACGTTACCGGAACTTTTGATGGCGAATTATCCATTTCCGGGAAAAAACTTAAAAGCGATAAAGTTTCGGATGTATTTCTTGCAAAATTCAGTTCCGATGGGAAACTTCAATGGCTCGAAAAAGCTGGCATTGATACCATTAACCAGGAAAATTATCTGAATTTTGTAGCCCGATTTGATTCGCGCGGAAAACATCTTGGCACCGATTTATACATCGAAACCAGCGATTTTAACAATTATGGAATATCCCTCACAGCCGAAGGCGAAGTATTAATTGCCGGTGCGTTTAATAAAACAACCGGGATGAACGTGAACAAACTGTCGCCAAACGAAATCACGGCTTTCAATTCGATTACTTCGCTCAAAGAAGAAAACGACAAACTCATCAGTCAGCAATACGAAAAAAGTATCGCTGGTCTTTTTGCAGTTATAAATCTTGTAAAAAGCAGCGGCATTTCCATTCCCGGAACTGATGCCCAGACTACTTTGGATAAATACAATCCCGAATTTAAAAATAAATCACCCGACATTTATAAAAATATCGGACGTATAACTTTTATCAAAAACAGTGATGGAATTGTTACTGTAAAAACCAGCGATGGAAAGGACGTTTATTTTGATATGATGCGCGTACGAAATGACACAAAAGTAAAACTTGCATTCCTTGCTTCGGGTGACGCACGCCTCGAAATCCTTTCGGGAATCCGCGTTGGAAAATCTGTGATCTGGTTCGACCTTAATTATGTCGAATTGTTCAAGAAAACCGGTGACATGCTTTTCGATTACGATTCTGACCATACCCAGAAGAAACTGAATTTAAGAAATGACATTTTATATTAAACTCATCTTTATAAAAAACTAAGTATGAAAAAGATAATATTTTTAATAATAGCACTTTTTGTCCCGGGCATGATGCTTTTTTCGCAAATTGACAAAATGAAAGATGTGCTCGATGATGAGATGGACATGGAAAATTTTACGCTTCACTTTTTTAATGCGCTCGATGGCAAACCAATCGGTGGTGCCGCAGTCGAAATTGACGGCATTGGCCTTTATCAAAGCGATTTTGAAGGAAAGGTAAAATTCCCGCGAACCTCCGAAGATGGCGACCTTGCCGTACATTTTACAGCCGAAGGTTTTATCACGACCAGCATTAGCGTTGAAGTTGTTGCCGGCACCATTTTCAGCAACCGCATTTCGGTTTCGCCGGTGATGGCAATTGGTTATTTACGGATAATTGTTGATTGGGGAAGAAGCCCCGAAGACCTGGATGCCCATTTTATAAAAGGCGACCAATATCATATTTCGTTTCGAAATATGAAAGTAACCAACGATGGTGTTGCAAAACTCGACCGCGACGACACCGACAGCTGGGGGCCTGAAACCATCACCGTTAAGGAAATTGACTCGAAATCGCATTATATTTTCTGGGTTCACGATTTCTCGAACCGTAGCGACGAAAATTCCAAAAGACTATCAAAATCAGGAGCCAGCGTTAAGGTTTATGGCGATGGTAAACTTTTGGAATATGTCACCATTCCGCCTGGCGACAGAGGAAATAAGTGGAATGTTTTTGAGATTAAAAACGGAAAAATTGAGCTGACAAATTATATCTCAGCCGAAAATTAAGCCGTTAAATTCTGCATTAAAAATGAAGAAAGCATCGCTCTTCTTCGTGGCATTTATTCTGTTTTGTACGGTTCATGCCGATGAATTTGTAGTAAAATCATTTTATCCGGATGTTTCGGATTTATCAGCTACACTGCACCCACGCACTGATGCAAACGATGAATTGTGCGCCATTATAAAAATCCGCACCGATCTCCGCAACCTTCGATTCGACTCGAACAGCAATATTGTTGACGATGTTGTGATCGAAAATGGTGAGTTTTGGTTATACATTTCGCCTGGCGAAAAGCAGATCATCATTTACAAGGATGGGTTTATTACGCTAAAATTCAATATTCCAATTCCTGTGCAGTCGTCGCGGGTTTATGTGATGGAACTTACCAACAAAGAAAAAGCCACGGCAGCCACTGGTTCGATGATTATCGAAACCATTCCTGCGGGCGCCTCTGTCGAATTTGAGCAGCTTCCCGACCTTAAACGAACCACACCGGCACAACTCACAAATTACCCGGCTTTTCCATATAATGTCACAATTTCCAAAAGCCGCTATAAAACCGTTGACACCATCCTTGTTATTCAGCCCGGCGAAGAAATCACCCACAAAATTCAGCTTTTACCACTTTGGGGCGATCTTATTATTTCCGTCGAACCCAAAGACGCCGACATTTTTATTGATGGTGTTTATTTTGGAAACGGTGCCCAGCAACTTTATGCTGCCGAAAAAGGCCTCGAAACGGGGACACACACTATTATGGCGCGAAAAGCAGGCTATTATGCCAGCGAAAAAACCATTGACATTAAACGCGGCGATAACGGAACCATCCAGTTTTTACTAAATCAAATAAAAGGAACGCTTCAAATAGCGGCAGAACCTGAAGGTACAGCGATTTTTCTAAACGGGAATTTTATCGGAAATCCGCCCATCAACGAGGAGCTGCAAATTGGCGAATATCATCTTACACTTCAAAAAGAAGGCTATCTGACCATTGAAAAGAATTTTCTGATTAACGAAAATAAAACAACATTCGTAAATGAAGTGCTCCAACATACCCGCATTGTACGAATTACCTCTTTTCCTTCGGATGCCGACATTTACATCAATGGAAATTTTGCTGGAAAAACACCTCAAAAAATCACGGTTTCGTATGGCAAAAACAGTATTTTGCTCAAAAAAGAGCACTTTGCCGACCATTCAAAAAGCATTGTTGTAAGTGGCGATACCGAAAATTTTGATTTTACGCTTGAGCCTGCAAAATATAACATCATGATAAATTCGTCTGTTGCAGGAGCAGCTGTTTTGGTCGAGAAAACACCGGTTGGCTCAACGCCTGTGAACGTAAGCCTCGGGCACGGTCAATATTTTGTTACCCTTAAAAAGGACGGATATTTTAAAAAGCGCAGATTCATTGATGTAAACAGCGATTACCAATCGTTCTCGTTTAAAATGTCAACCCTCAACAATTATCGTTTTGGGCCTATTTATGGCATGAATAGCTGGGGGGGCGAATTTTCGTACATCAAAAATCTGGCAGGTGTTACATTTGGATTATATCTTCCTTTAAAAGAAAAATCCAAATTCGATATCACCTATAAAAATATAAATCCCTTCGATTATTATGGGCTTTATCCTTCATATTCGCTGGGCACTGAAACCAACACGGATTCTATCCAGGTTGCCTTGTATTTAAAGGGGCAGTTTGCCTTTAGAGAATTGCCTACCTTTGCTATAAACGTTGGATTTGGGCTATGGTTTCAGTCTTTTTCGAATATTTATCTGGCCGATCAGGATTATGAGAGTTACTACAGCTCCGACATCATTTACAAAGACAGCTATTATTCGGTAGCTCAGGATAGTGAAATAAAGTTTTCGCCAATCATTGGCGCCTCGCTGCGAATTTTCAGGTATTTATACGTTTCGGCGGATTGTTGGTTCAACACCAGGCAGGGAACACAGCTTTTGGTGGGTGGCGGCTTTTGTATCCCGTTCCAGAAATAGGTGTTTTTTTGATAAAACCCTTTAACGAGATTTCCGAAAATCTATTCACAAAAAAAAATTCTGAACTCAAAAACCGCGTGGTTTTATATTTTTACAGAAAAATTAAGCTATGAATTTTCAAGAACTGATCAGTCAACGCGAAAGCATCCGGAATTATGATCCCGGAAAACCAGTCGAAACCGAAAAATTAAGAAGGGTTCTCGAAGCTGGCAGGATTGCTCCTTCTGCCGCCAACCGGCAGCCCTGGAGGTTTTATCTCATTTCATCCATCGAAAATCTTACCAAAATCAAAACTTGTTACCAGCGAAACTGGTTTCAGGATGCACCTCATATTTTGGTTGTTGCCGGAAAACGCTCTGCTGCCTGGGTTCGTCCGTATGACGGCTACAACGCCATCGAAACCGACCTCACAATCGCCATGGATCACATGATCCTTGCAGCCGAGTCCGAAGGTTTGGGTACTTGCTGGATCGCAGCTTATGAACCTGTAAAACTGCACGCTACCGGCATTTTTGATGATGATGAAGAAATATTTGCAATTACTCCGCTGGGTTATCAGAAAGCGGGATTTCAAAAAAGAGGAATTAAAGACAGGAAGGCTTTTGATGAGGTGGTGAGTTTTGTTTGAGGAAAATGGGAAGACTGGAAGGTTGGAAAAATGGTTGGAATGTTGGAATGTTG
>CAIYZW010000846.1 GCA_903930725.1 uncultured Bacteroidota bacterium | reverse complement strand
TATTTTGGAACAGATGTCTATCGGGGGTCAGTCACCATTATCCGGCGACGATGACAATTTAAGCTTTTTGTACCTATGAAATCATTAAGAATTACCACCTTGGTTGCCTTTTCGCTTTTGCTGATAATTCTCTCATCATGCAATAATTCCTCTTTCAAAAATCAATCACCGGTCAACGATGAAAAATTGATAATTTTTCATGCCGGCAGCCTTTCGATGCCTGTAAAAGATGTCATCGAAGCATTTAAAAAAACACATCCCAAAGCTGAAATCCTCACCGAATCGGCTGGAAGTGTGGATTGTGCCCGAAAAATCACCGACCTTCATAAACCTTGTGATGTGATGCTTTCGGCGGATTACAAGGTTATTGATAAATTCCTGATCCCTCAGTTTGCCGATTGGAATATCAAATTTGCATCAAATGAAATGGTGTTGGTTTATTCGGATAAATCAAAATTCGACAATGAAATCACTGATAAAAACTGGCCGGAAATTTTATTAAAACCAAATGTTTTTTATGGTCGTTCCGAACCAAATTCCGATCCCTGCGGCTATCGCACAACTTTTACAGTTAAACTTGCCGAAAAATACTTTGGAAAGCCCGGCCTCGCTGAAAAGATTCTTGAAAAAGACCAACGATTTATCAGGCCAAAAGAAGTTGATTTAATTGCCCTTTTGCAAACCAACGCCATTGATTATGTTTTCATTTACCGCTCCGTTGCCGTTCAGCATCAGCTACCTTTTTTGACACTTCCCGATTCGATTAATCTTGGCAATCCCGCATTAGCTCTATGGTACAATTCGGTTTCGACAAATATTAACGGCAACAAACCCGGAGAAACCAGCAAACAAACAGGTGAAGCGATGGTTTATGGTTTGACTATTCCAAAAAATTCGCCTAACCCGGAACTTGCATTGGAATTTGTTGAGTTTTTGCTTTCGGCCGAAAATGGAATGAAAATTATGGCCAAAAATGGCCAGCCAACCGTGATACCGGCTTTTACCGACACCTATTCAAAACTCCCCGAAACATTAAAACCTTTTGCTTCGCCGAATTAATTTTACAAATTATGAAAGTGTTTGACTTTAGCTAAGCAGAAAAATGCTTTATTTGTAGCCGATATGCACGTTATTTCATATCCAAAATTTGAATATCATGAAAATACAAAAACTCATTTACATTACTTTTTTGGCCATTTTGCTTGGCTGCACAGCTAAAAATTCTGAATCTTCAAAAGAAGAATCTGTTTCGGTGCCGGCAACGAAAACTCCGGTTGATACAGCGGATTTTACAAATAATTTTTATGACAACGAACCGACTTTTGATTTAAAAATGCTGCCACTCACAGTTGAGGGTGAAATTTCAAACCCGGGTGTTGTTGATTTATCAAAGCTTCCGGTACATTCGGTAATTGTAAAAGAAACTGTATTAAGCGGCACCGGTGACAAATTTACTGGCGCCTATCGCTACGACGGTTATTCACTTTTCGATATTTTAAACGAATTCAGGCTTAATAAATCGAACAGCGAAGAATTTAAACCAATCATTGACCTTTATGTTATTGTTGAGAGTCAGAATGGTGAAAAAGCCATCTTTAGCTGGGGCGAAATTTATTATCCCAACCATTTGCATGATATTCTTATCGCAAAATCGGTGATGCGGATTGTTCCCTCAAAAACCAAAGACATGTGGCCTCTGGCAGAAAACTCCAAAATCATTGCCGCTCCCGATTTGATTACAGAACGAAATATCGAAAATCCTGTAAAGATTACAGTAAAATCGGTTAAAATGACCTTTGATGTCAACCGTGAGATTAAAATGTTTTATCCAAAATTTGATGTTTTTGTTGATGGTAAAATTGTAAGTACAATTACCGAAAAGCCAGGCGGAGCGCAGGAAATTACGTATGAAAGCATATTTTACGGCAGAGGACGTGGAATTCACAGCACAACTCCGTTTCACGGAACCATGCTAAAAGAAGTTTTAAAAAACTTGACAGTCAGAAATAAAAATAATCTTCAGATAGGAATGATCGTAGTTGCCGCAATTGACGGTTACCGGACGATTTTTACCTATTCTGAAGTCTTTAACCGGAACGATCAGGCAGAAGCTTTATTAATTTATGAACCTCAAAACCAGGACGGTGGTGCTTTTACTTTATATCCAGCCAGCGACTTTTTCTCCGACAGGGCGATAAAATCAGTAAAAAGCATTTATTTTGATACGGAAAAATAATTCCGATCAGAAATGTTCAAACATGGATTCCAGAATTTTAGCAATTTCAGATTAGTCCTTGCCTTTTCGGGAGGGTTGGTTCTATTATTCATCGTAGCTCCGTTGCTGGGATTGCTTTTCGGGACAAGTCCGGAGTCGTTGGTGGCCACCATCAACGACAAGGAAGTAACAGACAGCATCTGGCTTACCTTGTTAACTTCCATGGCTGCCACCATTTTGATGGGATTTGGAGCTATTCCTCTGGCCTATATTCTTGCACGTAAAAATTTCTGCTGTCGTCGGCTAATCCTTGGCATTATAGACCTTCCAGTGGTTATTCCACATTCAGCAGCCGGAATCGCCATTTTGGCAATTATTTCGAGAGATACCGTTGTTGGTAAGACTGCAGGATTTTTTGATCTCAATCTTGTGGGACATCCTTTGGGGATAATGTCAGCTATGGCTTTTGTAAGTTTGCCTTTTTTAATCAATGCTGCCAGAGATGGCTTTGCCGAAATTCCCGTCAGGCTCGAAAAAGCTGCCCAAAACCTTGGTGCATCCCACTTTAAGGTATTTTTTTCGATTTCGCTACCGCTTGCCAAAAGAAGCATCCTGTCAGGCTTAATTTTGATGTTTGCGCGTGGGATGAGTGAATTTGGCGCTGTAATAATCGTTGCCTATCATCCGATGATTACACCGGTTTTGATTTACGAACGTTTCAATTCGTTCGGATTAAATTATGCCAGACCTGTAGCTTTGCTGTTTATCCTTGTTTGCCTGGTTTTCTTTATAATTCTGCGAATGATTTTAAAAGAAAAAAAGTTACATGCTTGAAATTGTTAATTTGTGTGTAAAGTTTGAAGAATTCCATCTTCAAAATATTAACCTTACAATTCAAAAGGGCGATTACTTTGTCCTCGTTGGACAATCAGGTTCAGGAAAATCGGTACTTTTAGAAACAATCGCCGGATTAATCTCTCCTGATTCCGGAGCGGTTTTTATGAATAAAACCGATATTACATTCGCAAAAACCGGGAAACGTAAAATCGGTCTGATGTTTCAGGATAATTCACTTTTTCCTCATTTTTCGGTTAAAAAAAATATCGAATTTGCCCTCGACCTCAAATATCATGATCACAAAATTTCCAAACAAAAACTAACGTCTCTTTCAACAGCTTTTAATATTGATCATCTACTGCATCGCAAACCTGAAACACTGTCGGGAGGCGAGATACAGCGCGTTCTTCTTGCTAGGACACTGGCTTCGGAGCCAGAAATTCTGATGCTTGATGAACCCCTCTCTTCCATTGATACCATTTTTAAAGATGAGATAAAATCGCTGCTCAGAAACCTTAACAGAGATGGTTTGACGATAGTTCATGTTACCCACGATTTTGATGAAGCCATTGCGCTGGCTTCGGGAATTGCAGTTTTAGATCAAGGCAAACTCGTTGCCACAGGTAGTCCGGAAGAGATTTTCAATAATCCGGCAAACGAATTCATTGCACGGTTTTGTGGTCATAAAAACTACTTTAAAGCTGTTTTTGCCGGTGATGGATTTGCCATTTTAAAAAACGACCTCCGGATTGCTGTTTCTGAAATCGCACCCAAAACCGGAAATGGAGCGGTACTTATCGAAACTTCCGGAGTTATCCTGTCACCGGAGCAATTTTTATCCAGTGCCCGAAACATTTTCCGGGGCAGGGTTACCGATATTTCAAAGTCGAAAACAGGGTTTGAGGTAAAAGTTGACATCGGAGTTCCTTTGATAGCAGCTATTTCAGCTGATTCCGTCCAAAATCTGAATATTAAAATCGGTCAAAACATCTGGTGTAC